>CAYWMZ010000344.1:0-3402 GCA_964459485.1 uncultured Desulfocapsa sp.
GGAGCGCCTTGAGTTGCAGCAACAACACTTCACCAATAGTACCACTAAGGCATTGGCGAATCCCCTCCTTTTCCAGATCCGGCACGGCCTTGGGGTAGAGCACCATGTGAGTTACCAGACGTTTTTGAGGCGCAGAAAGGGGTTGAAGCTGTTCAGGCGGACGCTGCTGACTCGGCTCCTCCATGGGCAAGGGAATGGCCTCTTCCGGTTCCGGCGTAGCTGCTACACTCCTGGGCATGGAGGCCCCAAGTGCCTCAGCACTGATCCCTATGGTTTCACTGAAATGGGAGAGCATCAAGCTGCGTTGCAGACTTGACGAGGCGGCCTTTATAAGGGGCTGAAGCTCGGCGATGATCCTATTTTTACCATCAAAGGTCAGACCATGGCTGTCAACGAGCTGTTGCAAGGCAAATTCCGGCAACGGCAAGGCTGCTTCAAGGAGACTATTCAAGGCATCCAGTCCCTGCTCCTGGATAAAGGTATCCGGGTCATGCCCCGTGGGCAGCAGGGCCACCTTGCCAGCCATCTGTTCAGCCAGGAACAGCGGCACAGAACGCATGGCGGCCTTAACTCCTGCTGCATCCCCGTCAAAGAGCAGGATACACTCTTCACAGTAGCCCTTAAGCAACTTGAGCTGTTGAGTGGTGAGTGCCGTCCCTAAAGGAGCCACCACGTTACCACAGCCGTGTACCACCAGAGACAGCAGATCAAAGTTTCCCTCCACCAGAACCGCCTGTTTTTTTCGTCGTATGGCATCCCCCTGCTGATACAACCCCAGCAGTGATGCAGACTTGTTAAAAACCAGGCTTTCTGGTGAATTCATATATTTTGGCTGTCCTTCACCCAGGATACGTCCACCAAAACCGATCACCCGCCCCTGCCTGTCGGAGATGGGAAACAGAACCCGATCCCGAAACCTGTCATAGGTACCGCCCTTCTCTTTTTCCACAAGGAGCCCAGCTTCAATTGCCGCCTGGGTCTCTTCCTTTCCCAGCTGGGAACCGAGGAAATCCCACCCCCCACTCTCGGGGGAAGGGGCATATCCCAGGCCAAAACTTTCCTGAAAATCCAGAGGGATCTTCCTCTTCTCCAGGTAGCTCCTGGCCGGTTTTGCCTGGGCAGAAGTCAGGAGAGTTTCGCTGTAAATAGCCGCAGCCTTCTCATTGATAGCATACATGGCCTTTCGTCTACGGCTCTTCTCCTGTTCCTGCGGGGACTGTGGTCGGGTGGGAATCTCCACTCCGTACCGCCGGGCTAGCTCCTTCATGGCTGTAGGAAAATCCAGATTGTGATACTTCATCTGGAACTCGAAGACATCACCAGAGGCCCCGCAGCCAAAGCAGTGAAAAAACTGCTGCCCGGGATGGACAGAAAAGGAAGGGGTCTTTTCGTTATGGAATGGGCAGCAGCCAAGAAAACGGACTCCTGCCTTTTTCAGCTCCACACACTCTCCGATAACCTGTACAATATCCGCCCGTTCCTTAATCCTGGCAGGCAGGTCATCTGTAAAATCAGTGTAGCCCATATTCACTTTCCATAATAAAGATGTAACTCTTGACTTGAAACGCTATAATTAGTCTATACTAGTACACTGTCAAGTAGTTCCATCGAATCCCCCCAGCAAGGTGCTCCATGGAAGATTTTGCCCAAAGCCTGGCCTTTGAGGTCAAGAAAGATATCGCAGAACGCTATTTCGGCTTTCGCAAAATTATTGAAGACGATTCCGACGCCTACCAGAAGGAGGTCATCAACTCGGCCTTGCACCTTGAAACCAAGATAGGTTTTGATCTACTGCGCATCTACGCCCTGCTCCAGGAAGATACCCTTATCAAACGCTTTTATGATGTCACAGGGCTTGGCAAGGTTCTATACTTCGATAGCTACGTAAGCGGCTCTCCCACAATCCGCAAGGAACTACTCAAAGGCCAGGAGGTACGAGGCCTGTTCCGTAAAACCCGTTTTCGCAATATGTTTTATGATCTCTACCAAATACTCCATGACCATGTGGATGAGTACCGCAGTCGCATAATTTCTCTGATAGAGGAGCGTGATATCATCGAGGAAGAGATCAAACTCTTCTACCAGAAAAATGATATCAGCGGCATCATGCTTTTCCTGCGCAATCTCGATGGTAGCAGTGGAACATCTGGAACCATGGCTGGTGGTATCAACAGTCGGGGTAGCATCAGCATGGAGCAGAAGATGCGCCTGACTGCCCCGCAGCCCGTTGAGAAATTTCTACCACACCTTGAACCAATTCCTGAGCTTACAGCCATTCAAGCTGAACTCCTTGAAATCATAAACCAGGCCTACGAAAATCAGCCCGACTTCGATCTCAAAAACCTCGCCTCAACTTGACAGACACAGCAGGACAGGTATTGTATATATATTGAATATTTTTAATCAATACTCCCATAGAGGCACTATCCAATCAAGGATACCCACCAGGTACCCCATGAGTAACCAGCAAAATTCAGATATCTTTCGTACCATCGATTCACTGCCAGCCCTTCCAGCTACCGTCTCCAAGGTTCTGGCAGTAACCGCTGATCCAGAAAGTTCTGTCCTCGATCTGGTAAATGCCATCCTTCCGGATCAGGCCATGTGTGCCACCATTCTCAAACTGGCTAATTCCGCATTTTTTGGGATGCCACGAGGGGTCTCCACCATGGACAAGGCGGTAACTGTACTTGGGTTTAATGAAGTACACAATATCGTTCTGGGCAAGGCCGTCTACAACTCGTTCCGTGCCAATAACTCCAGTAACCTACATGCCCTGGAGACCTTCTGGGATCACGCCTTCACCTGCGGTCTTGCCGCTAAAATTCTAGCCAAAGACCTTGGCCACTCTGAAAATGAGCTCTTTATTGCCGGGCTGATTCACGATATCGGCAAGCTGGCCCTGTTTAAGGCCCGGCCCAACGACTATCTGCAAATACTGACCCTTACCGGCACCGAACAGATCCGCTGCAAGGAGTTCGAACTCGAACATATCGGCATTGATCACGAAGAGGTGGGCTATGAACTCCTTACCCGCTGGCTCTTCCCTGTCGCCCTCCTCTGCCCGGTGGGATTTCACCACCACCCTCAAGAGTGCTGCGGCAACCCGAGCCATACCCTTATCGTCCAGATAAGCGATATCCTCAGCCTGCTAACCGTTGACAAGAGCACGTCTGAAAACTCCCCGATACTCCCTAAACTCCTGGAGCTAATCCCTGACAGCCAGGCCCTCTGGCAGCAATACAATATCCCGGTGAATGAAGAACTGCTGCAATCCTGGATGGCCAAACTCTACCGCAGCACGGAAGAAGACAACGCTATTCTTAATATCTTCACCTCATAACAGACGCAGCTTACAATGAAGGTCACCCGTATAAAAAAAACCATTCAGAGCACTAAACG
>CAYWMZ010000345.1:0-3399 GCA_964459485.1 uncultured Desulfocapsa sp.
TGCCAGCGTAAAACCCCTTTCGTTTAAGAGTTCAAGAACCGCGATGGCCAGGGATGCATTTTCCACCTGGTAATCGCCCTTCATGGAACAGCGCAGCTCCTTATAAAGGCTGTTGGTAAACTTGGCATTGGCTATCCACTGCCACAGACCGCCAGAAGCCATTCCAGCACCAAAATCCCTGCCAAAGAGCAGTAAGCGGGCCTGCTGTTCAGTACAGCTGGCTTCGACTTCCACCAGCCCTGCTCCCTCTGTTACCGCCGAGACCACCGGAACGTCTGCTTTAATAATACCGGCCTTTTCCATGGCCACTGCGGCTATGGTATCCCCAAGATAGGCCTCATGGTCCATACTCACATTGGTGATTACCGACACCAGAGGGTGTACTATATTGGTGGCATCCAGCCTGCCGCCAAGCCCTGTCTCAAGAACCACCAAATCCAGCCCCTCTTCTGCAAACCAGAGAAAAGCAAGGGCCGTGGTGAACTCGAAATAGGTTATTTTTTCATCCCCCAGCACCTTGCAGATTCGGGTGGCAAGTTCTGCAAATTTCTCTTCACTGATAAATTCAGATCCTATCCGAAAACGCTCCCGCACAGAACTGAGATGGGGAGAAGTGTAGAGACCTACTGTATAGCCAGCTTGCGCCAGAATGGTGAGTAGAGTCATACTCACTGAGCCCTTGCCATTGGTTCCAGCCACGTGAACCGTTTTTAGTTTCTGTTCCGGATTGCCAACCTTTGCCATAAAAGAGTGCATGGCATCCAGACCGAGTTTAATCTTATGGAACTGTAGGGAATCGAGATAGTCCCAGGCTTGTTGATAGTTCATAGGGAGTTACAGAATAGAGAGTTTTGCATAATCAAGATGCAGAGTTTTTACACCGTGCCGCTGAAAGTTCACATTCACCGAACGGCCCTGAGGCAGATCCATAACCGAGCCTTCCCCAAAAAACGGATGGCTGACCCGCACCCCTCTCTTGAGATCCTTCACCGAGAGCTTTTTCCTGGGAGCCTTTTTAGGTAAACTCATGGCCTCAGGCTGAGAATCGCTGGTGCTTAAAAAGGCCGACCCTCCACAATCCATGCCATCCCGATCCAGCCGTTCAAACAGGCCAGCCCGAAGTTCGGAAAGAAAAGGCGACATCCCCACTCGCCGAAACTGTCTATCGGGGGTCATGAGCACACGGGGGTAAGTGAGATAGAGATACTTCCTGGCCCTGGTTGCAGCTACATATAAAAGTCGTCGTTCTTCTTCCCACTGTTCACCAAGGGCGGCTGCGCTGTGGGGAAAACGGCCATCTGCCAAACCCATCACAAAGACTGCATCCCACTCCAACCCCTTTGAGGAGTGAATGGTGGAGAGTATCATCCGTTCGTTATCATCCTGGTCTTCCGCCCGTACGCTTTCCGGAGGATCAAGGGTGGTGTCGTCCACAAAAGCCTGCAAATCGGCGTAGCCCGCCACAATGGCTTTTAACTGCTCAAGATCCTTCTGCCGTTTGGGGAAATCATCACGGTATATCTTCTGAAAGAGGGGTTCATAGTAGGCCCAGACCAGTTCAAAACAGACACCCGGCAGACTCTCCCGCTCAAGATCCCTGAAAAGCTGGGCTAGTTTCATAACACCGGCCTTCCAGCCCTTGCCGCAAGGATAGTCAAACAGGGCCTGACCGGGACTCTCAGCAATGGCCACACGGTCTGCTATCTTCCGGGCCGTTTTGGGCCCCACCTTGTCTAGCTGCAACAGGATACGATTCCAGGAGAGGCTATCCAGTGGATTAACACAGAGCCGCAGAAAGGCGATCACATCCTTCATATGAGCAGATTCGGTGAGTTTCAGGCCGCCCCGTTTTTCAAAATCAACGCCTGTGGAGTTCAACTCCATCTCCAGCTTATAGGAGTGAAATCCTGACCGAAACAGTACCGCAATATTTTTGAGATCCATGCCATCACTGCGCAACTCAGCAATTTTCCGAGAGACAAAGGCTGCCTCTTCCCGTTCATCCCGCCCTGCAAAGAGACGTGGTTTATAGTCGCCCTCAATACTGGTAAACAGCGTCTTGGCATATTTTTCGGTGGCGTTACGGATAATATCATTGGTGAGAGAGAGGATGGGCTGGGTGGATCGGTAATTTTCCTCAAGTTTAATGACTTTCGTATCATTGAAGACCTTGGGGAAACGCATGATATTATAAAAATCGGCACCCCGAAAGGAGTAGATGGACTGGGAGTCGTCTCCCACAACCATCACATTTTCATGACCATGGGCCAGCAGACGCACAATATCTGCCTGTATCAGATTGGTATCCTGATACTCATCCACCATAATATGGGAGTATCTGGCAGCGATCTCTTCTCTGGCCTCTGGTACTTCTGCCAACAACCTCTTCCAGTTCACCAGTAGATCGTCATAGTCCATCAGGCCGTTATTAAACTTAAACTCCTGATAGTGACGCTCAAGATTAACAATATCCTCCACATGCTCACTGAGATGGGGATACTGTTCATAGACCAGATCATCAATGGCCATGGATTTATTCACCGAACCGGACAGAATATTAATAAGGACACGTTTGGTGGGAAACTGCTTATCACGTCCGGTGAGCCCAAGGGACCCTTTGAGCAGATTGATTATGCCCTCGGCATCTCCCCGGTCAATGATGGTAAATGAGGAGCCAAAGCCCAGATGGTGACCGTAGCGGCGCAGCAGCATATTGGCAATGCCATGGAATGTTCCGCCAACCACCCGGCGACAGGTTTCATTCAATAGCTGGCCTGCCCGCCACAGCATCTCCTGGGAGGCCTTTCTGGTAAAGGTAAGCAGCAGGATCTTTTCAGGAGCCACACCCTGTTCAAGCAGATAGGCCACCCGGTACACCAGGGTCCTGGTCTTGCCGCTACCCGCACCTGCAATAACCAGTAGAGGGCCTTCGGTGCTAACAACGGCTTCACGCTGAGCCTCATTCAACTCGGCCAGGTTTACCTGTGAGGATGAGGATTCGGGACTACTTTTCAAGGGAGAATTTTCCATGGTGGCTACTTTACCACAGTGGCATTTCGGCCGCAACGTCGGTTGACAGGAAGGGAAGGAGGTTTATATTGTGGGGCAGAGAAATCTTTCAAAACACTTTCGTGTCGGCCAATGCGTTGGCCCCAATTCAACCGAGACCCAGAACTATGGATACCATTACAATAGAAGCAACACTCAACCCAGAAACTTTGCAAAAACTCTTCCCCAAAAAGCGCAGCAACGATTTTTTCGAGGCCCTGTTTGGCGATGCCAGTGAAGGTGCCTACGACATAGAACTTGCCTATGGCAGTATAAACGGCAACACCCTGACCATGGATCTAAAACTCCATGAACGGCCCGGCTGCTGCCTGGTGTGCAACCTGACCCAGG
>CAYWMZ010000346.1:0-3399 GCA_964459485.1 uncultured Desulfocapsa sp.
CTGACGAGCGCCTTATTGTGGGTGCCGAAATCTGTGATGATGCTGGAGTCTATCGTCTCAACGACGATACGGCCCTAATCCAGACCCTGGACTTCTTCACCCCCATCGTCGATGATCCCTATCACTTTGGTCAGATAACTGCGGCCAATGCCCTGAGCGATGTTTACGCCATGGGTGGCAAGCCGCTGCTGGCCATGAACATCCTGGCCTGCCCCATCAAAAGTATGGAAGCGGAGGTCTTTCGAGAAGTGATCAAGGGAGGGCTCTCCAAGGTGGAAGAAGCCGGGGCCCTTCTGGTGGGGGGACATTCCATAGAAGACGATGAACTGAAATATGGCCTCTCTGTCACAGGCACTGTGCATCCTGACAGGGTTCTGTTAAACAGTGGTGCCAAGGTTGGAGACCACCTGCTACTCACCAAACCCCTGGGAACCGGAGTGCTATCCACGGCCATTAAGGGAGGCCTGGCACAGCCTGGGACAGAGGAGCAGATAACCGAAATCATGGCCACCCTCAACCGGGCACCGGCTGAGGCCGTTGCCACGGTACAAGACAGTGGCCTACCAATCCACGCCTGCACCGATGTCACCGGATTTGGTCTGCTGGGCCACCTCCATGAGATGGCCATTGCCTCAAAGGTCAGCGCCAAACTCCATAAAGATCAGATCCCACTTATCGGCGGGGTTCTTGATTTTATCAATATGGGTATCATCCCGGAAGGGGCCTATACCAATAAAAGATTCTACTCCAAATGGCTGGAGGGCAGACAGGCAACAGACGATTACATGGAGATGGCCCTGCTTGACCCGCAAACCAGCGGAGGCCTGTTGATTGCCGCCCCGAAGGAGGCCATAACGACAGTCCTTGCGGCCCTGAAACACCTTCACTACCCCCTGAGCTGTGCCGATATAGGTGAAATTGTGGCCGGGGAGCCGGGGATGATACAACTGGTATAGATCGGATTACGAAGCTTTCAGACACTTCAGACCGTAATAATGGCTAGAAGCAGTTCAGTCAGGCTAGTGAGATCCCTCAGGTCAAGGCACTCCTCAGTGGTATGTACCTTATCCATACCTGTAGCGATTATTGCGGTTTTCATCCCGTAACTGTTCAAGATGTTGGCATCAGAACCACCCCCCGCAACCTGAAAAACGATCTCTCGTTCCAACAGATCCCCTGCCCGCTGCACCCGCTGCACCACCAACTCATCCGCATCAAGACTTAAGGCCGGATACTCCTGCACCACACTGATCTCAACGGAGGGATGCTTGCCCGCCACGATTTGCTGCGACCAGCCCCGCACCACATTGCGGAATGTCGATTCGATCTCACGGGTATAATCTTCCAGTTTGCGGGGAGAGTGGGAACGCACCTCTCCCTCGATGGTGATCAGATCCGGAACGATATTGGTTGCAACACCGCCATGGATCAGACCGAAGTTGGCGGTGGACTGCTCATCAAGGCGTCCGAGACGAAGATCTGCTATGGCCCGGGCAGCAAGACAAAATGCAGAAACGCCCTGCTCCGGATTGAGACCGGCATGAGCAGCAATACCATGCACCTCTATTTTGAGACGGTTGGCAGCGGGTGCCCCGACTATCACGCGGTCAATACCTGTGGAGTCGAGGGCGTAGCCATACTTCGCCCGGATAAGGCTATGGTCAAGATACTTGGCCCCCAGCAGCCCTATCTCCTCACATGTGGTGAGGAGGATTTCGATGGGGCCGTGCTCCAGTTTCTGTTCCCGGAGCACCAGAACCATCTCGATCAGGGCTGCGATCCCGGATTTGTCATCCCCGCCAAGCACGGTGTTACTCCGGGTAGTGAAGATATCACCAATACGCTGCACCAGAACCCCCCGTCCGGGTTCCACCGTATCCATATGACATGCAAAAAGGAGCGGCTCCCGGTTGAGATTTCCTGGAAACCGAACAACAAGGTTGCCACAGTTGGCCCCCGTTTGAGCAGCAGAGTTATCCTCCACAATTGATTCCGCCCCAAGGGCTGCAAATACTCCGTGCAGATGGTCGGCCAATCGCCTCTCATCACGGGAAGGACTGTCTATCTCGCAGAGTTCGATAAAGCTCTTCGCCAGTCGTTCTCTGTCCAGTGCATATCTTACCATAACTAGATCCCTACCTGCTCCAGGAGGACAACGGCATGACAGCTGATACCCTCCACTCTTCCGGTAAATCCCATCTTCTCTGTGGTTGTTGCCTTCACATTTATCTGATCGCTATGACTGCCACAGGCCGCAGCCAGGATCTGGCGCATCTCAGGGATAAAAGGGGCCAGTTTAGGACTCTGGCACACCACTGTAATATCACCATTCACCACCACAAAACCACGCGCCTTCACCCTGGAAACCACATCTTCCAGTAGGGTAATGGAGTAGATATTTTCATAGCTGGCATCGGAATCCGGGAAATGCATACCGATATCCCCCTCTCCCAAGGCCCCAAGCAGAGCATCGCACAGGGCGTGGCTCAGGACATCGGCATCGGAATGCCCGGCAAGCCCAAGCTCACAGGGAATCTTTACCCCGCCAAGGATTAAATCCCGACCGGAGGCAAAGCGATGGGCATCATAGCCGTGCCCAATCCGCATGGTGCATGTTTTCCTTTTAGTGTCCTGCATACTCATCTCGGCAATGACCAGATCATCGGGTCGGGTTATCTTGATATTGGTCTCAGCCCCCTCCACCAGATGAACCTCTATCCCGGCAAATTCCAACAGGGAGGCCTCATCGGTCACATCTCTGTCCCCCACTGCGGCATACGCCTCAAGGAGCACGCTGCGCTGAAAGGCCTGAGGCGTCTGGGCTTGCCACAACTCATCCCTATCAACGGTGTGGAGGATAGCACCACCGACACCGACCTTCTTCAGGGTATCCTTCACCGGTACGGCGGCAATCACCGCCCCATATTGCATGGCCCCGTCACAGCAGCGATCAATGAGGTCAGTGGTCAGCATGGGACGGGCCGCATCATGAACCAACACCAGCTCCACATCACTATCCAGAGCATCAAGACCAGCCTTCACCGAATCCTGACGCCTGGCACCGCCGGCCACCACCATAACTTGAGCATCCAACAATTCATAATCATCAAGCAGAGTGCGTGTGGCAGCGATCCTGGTGGCAGGTACAGCAAGCACAATACTCTGCACTCGAGGAGATGCCGCAAAGGCACGAACGGTATGGATAAGGATGGGGACGCCAGCAAGGAGGTGATACTGTTTGGGATGATCCAGCCCCATCCTGCTTCCGCTTCCGGCAGCAGGAATTATGGCGGCTATGGAGACCATTAGCTTCCAATCATACGAACAAAAGGGGGGCTACAAGGAGTTGCGGCCGAGAGTAAAAAAAAGAGCGGGCTATAAGCCGAATTCTGTACATCC
>CAYWMZ010000347.1:0-3398 GCA_964459485.1 uncultured Desulfocapsa sp.
AAGCCCTGGCTGCAAAGATGAAAAAACTCCTCCCTGGATTTGCCATTCTCCTCATCCTCTGTTTTTTCTCCTCGATCACGAGTTTTGGGGCAACCCCTCCACTTGCTGCGGATCGTGTAAAAGACGGCCAGCTTATTGACCTTAATCAGCAAAAATATCAGCTTCTCTTTCAAGAACTTATAGAAAAAAACCACTTCTCCCGCACTGAACTTGAACAAATTTTCAAAGGAGTATCCATAAAACGCAGGGTACTGGTTCTTATGGATACCCAGTGGGAGGCCAAACCTTACTACCTGTATCGGCCCCGTTTCATCACCCGCTCTGTTATCAAACAGGCCAGAAAGAAACTCAAACAACACAAGGCCATTCTGGATCGTGTGGAAAAGGAAATAGGCGTTGACCGTGAAGTCGTTATTGCCATTTGGGGTATAGAGTCCCACTTTGGCAAGAACAGTGGTGGCTTTAACGTACTACAGACCTTAAACACTCTTTTTGATGCCTATCCTCGCAGATCCGACTTTTTTAGACAGCAGCTCCTGGAGTTCCTTATCCTCTGCAAGGAAAATAACTACAATCCCCGCTTCATCAAGGGTTCCTATGCCGGAGCCTTTGGACAGACTCAGTTTATCCCCTCAAGTTTCAGAACCTATGCTGTGAGCTTTGATGGAGACCAGCGTCGTGATGTCTTCGGCTCAACTGCTGATGTCCTGGCCTCCATTGCCACTTACCTTCGCTCCTTCCATTGGACTCTGCATGGCCCGCTCTATGCCGATATCGGCTCCCGGTTGAAAGGACCACAGGTAATCCAGGCCCATGACCTTGGCCGCAAGGGACTGATCCCTTACTTCACCGTTCAGAAGGAACAGTCCGTTGCCCTGCCCATTCCTCCAGGAAACAGAAAACTCACCATAGTCGGCCTTGAGATAGCCCCTAACAAGGGAGGGGGGATGCGCTATATTGCAGGCTATCCCAATTTCCAGGCTATCACCCAGTGGAATCACTCCAACCGCTATGCCATGGTCGTTTGCGAACTGGCTCAGGCCCTCAAATAGCCATGTACTGTCGGCGTCCTGTAAAAACCATTGTTCTCTTTTTGCTGGCACTATCCCTTCTGGGTGGCTGTGCCGTCCCACCTTTAAGCAGACTGGCCCCGGAAAACAAACCGCAACTAAGCGACGACCTTGACCTTGAAAGACTTCTCACTGCCGCAGTTCGCCATCTTCACTACCTAAACACCCTGGACAATAGCAAAACCATTAAACTGGGTGCCGACACCTATACTCTTTCCTGGATGCGTAGCTCCATGGAATCATTTATAGATATCCTAAGGCAAGATCCATCCCCAAAAGAGCTGGCCCGTATAATCCGTGAAAATTACACCTTCTATCAGGCAGGTGGTAGAGCTGACCTGCCGCAGGGAGAGATGCTCATCACCGGCTACTACGAACCTTTTCTAAAGGGAAGCCTCACCAGGCAGGCCCCCTTTCTCTATCCCCTCTATGCGCCCCCGGACTCACTGGTGCAACTGCTTGACCAAAAAAACAATACACATACCTTTAAACGCAGGGACGACCAGGGCCGGCTTGTGCCCTTCTGGAGCCGCCGTGAAATAGAAGAAAAGGGCCTGGCTGCTGGCTTTGAGCTTGTCTACCTTGAGAGTCCAGTGGATGCCTTTATCATTCACGTTCAGGGTTCGGGAAAAATCCAGCTTCAGGATGGCAGCATCCGTTCCATTCACTATGCCGCCTCCAACGGACTGGAATACTTCTCCATAGGAAAGCTGCTTGTGGATAGCGGCAGAATGAGCCTTGAGGAGGTCTCCATCCCCACCATCCGCAGGTACTTAAAGGCCCATCCGGACGAACAGGATGCCATCCTCAATCACAATATTAAATTCATCTTCTTCAACTGGTCTCCAGACGGCGATCCGGCGGGAAGCCTCGGTGAGCCATTAGTTGCCGGACGTTCCATTGCCGTAGATCCCGATGTCCTGCCTCAGACCGCCCTGGCATTTATGGAAAGCAGAAAACCTGTGCTGGACGCAGACGGTAATATTATTGACTGGATCTCCCTGCACCGTTTCGTCTTTCCTCAGGACACAGGTGCTGCCATCAAGGGTGCAGGTCGTGCCGACCTCTACTGGGGAAGTGGCAACTATGCCCGGATGGCTGCCGGAAATATGAAGGAGAGCGGTCGCCTCTACTTTCTGGTGAAAAACTCCTTTGAGAAACAGAGCAAATAGCTATGCCACTCTCCTGGCGGCTGAATACAGAGGTGTTCGAGCAACGGGCCGCTGAATATGATAGCTGGTTTGAAGACAGTCTCCTCTTTGAGATAGAGACTGCCGCCATTGCTGAGCTACCCCACAATCCCGGCTCTCCTTCCCTGGAAATCGGGGTGGGCCCCGGTCGTTTTGCCCAGACATTTAAAACCGGATTTGGAATAGATCCTGCCCACGCGCCCCTTAAGCTTGCCAGATCCAGAAACATCGCAGTCTGCCAGGCAATTGGCGAGGCCCTGCCCTTTCTACCCGGTTCCATGGCCAGAATTTCACTCTTTTTCACCCTCTGTTTTGTAAGCGATCCACTCCAGGTTCTTCGGGAAATCCATCAGATACTTCAGGACAGTGGACAACTGATCCTTGGTTTTGTCCCTGCCGAAAGTGCCTGGGGCCAAGGCCTGCAACATAAAAAAGAAGCGGGACATCCGTTCTATAAACATGCCCGTTTTTTTACAGGCACAGAAATCACCACACTCCTGCACACCTCCGGCTTTAGAGTAAGGGCGACTCACTCAACCCTTTATCAGTCGCCAGATGAAGTAAAACTGCCCGAAACACCCAGGATAGGGCTGGATAATGGGGCCGGTTTTGTGGCCCTACTTGCCGTAAAGGAATATTTGACATAGACTAAGCAGCAGAGGGAATAAAAAATGTACCCGCCACAGAAGGTCCTCCGGGGAGAGGCCCTGCACTAACATACCAAGGAGGTCTTCCATGAAATATCTGGCTTTGACAACCACCCTTCTCACTATTCTGTTTTTTAATACAGATGGAAATGCAGGAAATTCCTACCAGGTTGTTTTCGAAACCATTGATTGCAGTGGTAATACTGGTTTTGCCACAGTTCGCCCCGATGATATCTACAAGGTGGTAAATGGCGACTGTAGCGACCCTGAACATCCCGGCAAAAAGCTAAAACAGCTCCTCATTCACGACGGCAAGGGTAGCTACACCGTCCACAGCCTGACCCAGGAGGAGGCCCGATCTGTAATGAAGGATGTTAAAGAATACATGCGCTCCCGGAAAAGCCTTCTTGATCGTTCCAATTCTATTATTCTTAGTCGCCAACGATGCCGCAACACACAGGATCAGCCTTCAGTAGACTTTTCATCGTCCC
>CAYWMZ010000348.1:0-3388 GCA_964459485.1 uncultured Desulfocapsa sp.
TGTGTGAGATTCCCAGTAACGTGATCTCAGCCGATGCCTTTGCCGATATCTTTGATGGTTTCTCCATCGGATCAAACGATCTGACCCAGCTGACCTTCGGGCTTGACCGTGATTCCGGCCTTATTGCAGGAATTGCCGATGAGCGTGATGATGCGGTGAAAGATATGATCCGTATGGTCATCAAGACCGCCAAACGCCGTGGTAAGAAGATCGGTATCTGTGGTCAGGGCCCCTCTGACTTCCCGGAATTTGCCACCTTCCTGGTTGAGCTCGGAATCGACTCCATGAGTCTTATTCCGGATACGGCCATCAAGACCCGCATGGCGGTTCATGAGAAAGAGAAGGAAATGGGTATTGCTCCCTGATACCTGCTCGTATTTGAATAAAAAAAAGGCCCGGTTCCATATGGAACCGGGCCTTTTTTGTTTAATAAGGAATCACCAAATGATAAACGAACTTCCACATTCGACATTCCTTGTTCGATATTTGCCCCGTAGGAAATGCCCTTGGGGTACGATATTCTTCCTTCTTGGCCCCCTTAGCCAGCCTCAACAGAAATTCTCTGCCCCTTAATCGTAACATCCTGCTGCGGAAAGGGAATAGAGACCCCATTCTCATTAAAGACCCGATACACCTCTTTTAACAACAAATGGGTCTGCCGTCCCTTCTCCCTGGGATCACGAATCCAGAGCAGCAGTTGAAAGTTCACGGCAGAATCCCCAAAGGTTCGCAGACGCACCCGGGGAGCGGGTTGTTTTACCACCTGATTATTCTCAGTGGCCACAGTGAGCAGCAACTCCTCCATCATATCAAGATCTGTGCCGTAGGCGACCCCGATATCCAGACGAATTCTAAAACGTGGTTGCGGGGCCGACTCGTTGATAATCTTGGAGTTTGCCATGATCCCGTTGGGGATGGTGATCATCACATCGTCACGAGTCTGGATCTTGGTGGAACGAATTCCTACCTGCACGACCTCGCCCCGTTCTCCTGACTCAAGTATTATATATTCCCCCACCCGGTAGGCCCGATCCATAAAGACAGAAATACCACCAAAAAAGTTAGCCAGGGTATCTTTTGCCGCAAGGGCAATGGCGATACCCACAATACCTGCTGAGGCAAATATGGGTGCAAGATTCACCTCCCAGATCAACAATACCCAGAGAATGGCAAAAAACAGCACTACGATTCTGGATACATTTTTAAAGAGAAGAAAGACATCTGGGGCAAAATCCAGACCACCCAGGATATGCTTTGCCTCTTCAAAGGAAGTCGTCCCGAGACTGCCGGAAATAGCGGCCCACCACACAAACACCATAAGCGACTTTGTAATCCCAGGAACAATCAGAGCGGCAAGTGAAGGCAGAGGTGGATCAACGGAACTGGCATGAAGTACACCTAACAAAACCACTGAAATAAGGAATGGCTTATGAAAAAAACTAACCAGAAAGTCATCAAAGTGCATCTTGGTTCGCTGCGCCACCTTGCGCAGCGAACGGATAAGCAGCAGGTCAAATACCTTGGCAAAGAGTGCATAGATTCCTATAATAATAAATCTTTCAAGGAACTCATACTGTTTAAGTATGGGGAATCCACTCAGGAACGCATCTAGATGCTGGCTCACATTAAGATCCATAGATACCTACTCAGCTGAAGGGACGATGGGCTGTGCCTCATCAATCAGCATAACCGGGATATCATCTCGAATCTCATAGAGGAGACTGCACTGTTTACAGACAAGTCCATCCTCTGTTTCATTAAGCACCACTGCCTCTTTGCACTTTGGGCAGGCCAAGATATCCAACAACTCCTGTTTCAGCATTGTTGTCTCTCCTCAGAAAAAAATTATTATAGCAACTCGTTGCATTAAGTATAAATCCTAAACACTGGCTAAAGTTTAGCATGAATAGGAGCATATTTCACCTTCAATCAGGGCCCGGCTGTTCACCTGTGGACGCTTGCCTGAAGACGTGGTACATTCACCTACAATTTTCAAACCAGTTAACCAGGGAAATAGCATGAATAATACAATAGGTTTTATCGGCGGTGGACAGATGGGAGAGGCCCTGATTCGGGGCATTATTGAATCTGGCCTGTATGCAGCAGACGCCATATCTGTAACAGAGCCCAGTGAAGAGCGGCGTAACTACATGACAGAGACTTACGGGGTGCATGGATACGCAAAGAGCGACGAGCTCTGGCAATCGTGCAATACCGTCATACTCGCTGTCAAACCACAGATCATGGGAATCGTGCTCGATGCAAGCAAAGAACACATACAACCTGAGCATCTGATTATTAGTATTGCCGCAGGACTGCCCATATCCTTTTACGAAGATCGCCTGGATCGTCAAGACTGCAAGATCATCCGGGTAATGCCCAACACCCCGGCCCTTATCCTGGAAGCAGCATCCGGCTTTAGCGGCAATGCAAATACCACTCAAGAGGATCTGCTGCGCTGCGAAGAGATACTGAACAAGGTTGGCAAGGCGGTAATCCTCGACGAATCTGCCCTGGACGCCGTTACCGGACTTTCAGGATCTGGCCCTGCCTATGTGTTCACCTTCGCTGAGGCCATGATAGACGCTGGTATCAAGGCAGGACTCCCTAGACCAACCGCTGAAACCCTGGCCCTGCAGACCATACTTGGCTCTGTGAAACTGCTAATCGAGAGTAAGAAACATCCAGCGGAACTGCGTGCCATGGTCACCTCCCCCGGTGGAACCACCATTGCAGCACAGCACGTCCTGGAGCGATCCGGATTTAAGGGAATCATTATGGATGCCATAGAGGCTGCAGTGAATCGTTCCAAAGAGCTTGGAAAGAGCTGATATGCCGCAACTCTCCGAAACATTCCATACACCTCTGAACTTTTCTCTGAACCATGCCGGAATTATCAGCAAAAAAGAATACCCGCCCGCTGACGCTCTGGCTCTCGTTATCCAAGAGAAACTCAAACAGCATGGAACGCAGGTAAGCCTGAACGAAGTAGAGCGGGACATGGATGTCCTTATCGTTCTGGGCGGAGACGGCACCCTGCTCCATGTGGCTGACCTGGCTGCGCGCTACTCTATTCCGGTACTTGGTATTAATATGGGAAATCTCGGTTTTCTCACAGAACGTACAGAACAGGAGGCCATAGCGGCAGTGGATGAACTGCTCACGGAGTCGGTCACCGTAGAGAACCGAATGATGCTCAAGGCTTCGCTGCACAGGGATGGAAAGAGTGGTAAATCGCTCTACGCCTTAAACGAAGTGGTAATCGCCAAAGAAACCCTGGACCGGATTCTGCAACTCTCCACCCGGGCCGACCATGAGTACATCACTACCTACAAGGCGGATGGCCTTATTTTTTCCACCCCCACTGGATCAACGGCCTATAATCTTT
>CAYWMZ010000349.1:0-3367 GCA_964459485.1 uncultured Desulfocapsa sp.
CCCCAAAGAGGATCATGGCACAATCTCCGATGTACTTATCGATATGGCCACCATACTTGTTTGCAATCTGGTCGATCAGGGTAAAGTAATCATTGAGGAGGTTGTTGATGGTTACTGGTTCCAGCTCCTGGCTGATAGCTGTGAATCCCGCAATGTCGGCAAAGAGGACACTGGCCTCCACATGGTTACCTCCCAGATGGATCTCTTCCAGGTCATCCATCAGGCTCCCGGCTACACTGGGGGAGACGTAACGGGAAAAGGTCTTCTCCACCTGCTCTTTTCTGAGCAGGCCTGCTGTCATATCATTGAGGGCATTCATGAGTTGACCCAGCTCGTCAGTACGGCGTTCTTTAAAGCGGAAGCTGTGGTTTCCCCCGGCAATTTGCTGACTGCCCTCAACAATTTCTTTAATGGGCCGGGAGATCCGTTTGCCGATCAGGAAGGCGATGATGGTTCCCAGGACAACCATTAACAGGGTGATGGAAGAGATGGTGCGAATGGTATCACTATGGGCCATATTCATAAATGAACGGTCGAAGGTAATACTATAGTAGCCCACATTCAGATCCCGAAAGCGGATACTGTTGGTGTAGGATATCAGATCAATCGTATCCTCAGAGATGGTATTCTGCCACTGTAAGGGAGGCTGTTGCAGGAGTTTGGCCGGATTTTCAGCAGGAATGACACCCACTGTGGAAAGGGGGGAAAGTTGGTCAGTAAATATGGCGACCCCCTTGATGCCCTCATTGTCTGCAAGATTAAAGGTGAGTTGAGTTATGGCCTGGAGGTCATTGGCAAGGAGGGGTTCTACGGCAGCCGCTGAGAGTTGGTTACCAAGGGCAGTGGCGTAGGCATCTGTCTGCTGCGTCAGGACACGGCTTTGGTTACCGAGTATAAAGAGGCTGAGCAGCCCCATTCCGATGATAATAACCGTGGTGAGCACCAGGGACAGCTTGGCGGCAATGGACAGGGCTCCGAGTCGGCCGTCAAGTGCCGGCGGCAACCATCTATGGCCGGGGCTGTAGGGGGGGACGGGTTCCATAAGTAGGTGCGATTTCAGCAAATGGCTAGGGGGCATTTAAAAGCAGTTCAGAGTGACAGGCTAATGATTTGCATACCTCTGACACTCTACTCGCCAAAACACAAATATACAAATCGAATTTGTGACTGCCGGTGAAGTGTGCTGTTTGAAAACCACGATGCCTGTTTTCGAACCTGTTTTTCCAAGGTATCTCTGGCCCTGGATTGGCCGAGTGACACCAGTCGCAGTGCCAGACGTGCTCTGGAGCTCGATCCAGGTTCCATCCTGGCACGGCAGGTCTTGAGCCTCTATCTTTAGAATTACAAGGGTGACAGTGAAGGGGCAAGCGAGGTGCTCCGTCAAGGGCTCGAGCTGAATCAGTGGGATGATGCCCTTGGGGGTGACTGGCCCTTATCTTTTACCAGACGGGCGAAGGGAGGATGTCTGTAGAGGCACTGTCAGCCAAATATCTTGTGGTAGAGGGCCATGTTTTCAGGACGGCAGAAGTGGTGAAAGGTCTCTTTAAACTGGGTTTTCAGTCCTTGCTGCTGTCTGGCAAGTTCGGTTATCAGGCCGCCAAGGGCCGCTGCCAGGTGCAGGTCTCTGTTTGAGGCGGGCTCCATATCGGTTAGGTATGTTGTGAGCATCCCCTGTTGCACGGAGAGATCGTTGAGGTTCCCGAGATTGTTCTGTAACATTTTGAGCTGCCGGATAAACTGCTTTATTAGCTTCGGATCGTAGAGGGAGGCGAAGAACTCCAGACTGTAGCGCAGTTTTTTGCATTGGATGCGCAGTTTGTGTAACTCAATGTCCCGGCTTCCGGTATGGATTTTCTTGCCGTCCCGCAGGATGCGGCGCAGGAGTTTATGAATAATCTTCCCGGCCAGGTCGGTTACGGGCGTTGTTCCATTTTCTCCATGGTCTGTCGCAGTATCGCTGCTGAGTCGCTGTTGCCAGTCATTAAGTATCTTCTGAAAGCGGGGGCCGTGCAGTGCGGAGACAAGTCTCTTTTGTTCCTTGCTGCGCCTGAGCGCCAGGGTCTCAAAAAAAGAGTTCAGTCCCTCCCTTAGAGGCGGAGGGAGCAGCCCTCTGTACTGTTCCTCCTTGAGCAGATAGACATCGAGATCCCGAACGGGCCCGGTAAGCTGCCCCAAATAGCGAAGTTCCACCTTTAGAAAATCCGACAACTCCTTGCTGAGCCCGCCCTTTATCAGACTGAGGGCAGAGCGAGTTCTGCGAATGGCTACCCGCATGTCGTGGAGGAATTCCGGGTCGATATCATCGAGAACCCCCTGTCTGTTTTGCTGGATGGTGGTGAGCAGTGCTCCATGGATCCGTTGTACTGCCTCACTGCTCTGAATGTCCCGGCTGAGCGGGACACTGTATTTGGAGCTGTAATCCAGTGGGGAGCGGGGAGCCCCTTTCAGGGCCAGGGCCAGGAGTTTTTTACCGGCTGGCTTTTGGACGGCACCGCAATCACGCAGTATCTCAGCTAGTTGTTTGTGGTCTGTGGAGTGTTTAGCGGCTCTGCTGTACAGGAATGTGAGCTGTCTGTTGCTATGTCTGTTGCTCGCCTGTTGCAGGAGTATGGTCAGGCTGCTCTTTCCCTCTCTGTTTAGAATATCAAGAGACAGGCTGTGCATCTGGAGAGAGCCATACTCCAGCAGTGCCCGGACACCAAGAATTTTTTTCAGGGTTTTGCCCATGGGAGATTTGGGGAACTGCTGCGCAAAGCGAAGAGTGGTTGGAGTATGGTGCAGTGTGCTGCGGGTGCGATCCTTGAGGTTTGTCAGGTACCAGCTATTGTTGTCAAAAAACAGGATTCTTTTTTCTTGAAAGAGCCGCCAGTCAAAGCTGTCGACCCAGTGTTGGGTGCTGTTCCTCTCCAGGGCGTGATGCAGGCTGAAGTTTGTGGCCAGAAGCTGTTCCAACTCCAGGATGCCGACTGTTCGGGGCAGGATCCAGGCGGTATCTCGCAGTGGCTGCATTTCGGTCATTCTCCTGTATGGTTTTTCAAAATAGTCCCTGCTTGTTCCTGCTGCTCTCCAGCTATGATGGGTCCTGTTGACGATGCTTTTTTTCGCCCATCCGTAGCTGTGAACTGCAACTGCCGCACATGGCACCACCACTCTTGTGGCACATGCCGGTGAGCCCGTGTGCTGTCCGGTTCTGCCGTCTCTTACAGTAGTTAATCAGGGTCGCCACAACAAGGATACAGCCGAAGGTGGCCAGCAGGGTCCAGCCAAATAGTATTACTGTCTCGCGCATGGGCACACCTTAAGCACTGTTGTGTCGTTAACCAAAGTTATCGGCATGGATATTCTCCTTCTCAACGCCTAGATCATC
>CAYWMZ010000350.1:0-3363 GCA_964459485.1 uncultured Desulfocapsa sp.
CAGTGGTGATAAACTTCTTGGTGGTCCCCAGGCTGGTATCATCGTTGGTAAGAAGTGTTATGTCGATCAAATTAAGAGTAATCCCATGAATCGGGCTCTGCGGATCGACAAATTCACCCTTGCTTCCCTTGAAACTGTGCTTCGCGACTATTATGATCCTGAGAAGGCCCTCGTTTCTGTTCCCACTTTGGCAATGCTCACCGCAGTCGCTGAAGACATTAAAAAGAAGGGCCAAAAAATTTTACGAAGGCTCGGGCCCGCCAGAGAACGTAATGGCCGGATTGTTCTTCAGAAAACTGTCTCTAAGGTAGGGGGAGGGGCCATGCCTGAACATGGCCTTGCCAGTTGGGCCTTAAGTTTAGAGTCTCAAAACTGTGGCGCAAGTCGCCAGGAACAAATATTTAGAAACCTGTCCGTCCCACTTATTGTTCGCATAGAACACGATAAGATTCTCATTGACCTCCGGACTATCCTTGAACATGATGAATCTTTGCTGGTTGATATCTTAAAGCAGTATCTGAAACAGGAGCACAACGACTGATGTTTGGCTTTTTCCCCCATGATCGCTGTAAAGGAATTGAACGGCAGGATTTTTTCAGGTTCCAAACTGAATTCAGGCAGGTCGTCTATGAGAACATTCCAACCATTGGAGAACTCATCTTTTTTGATCCTCCCATGCAGCTACCAGCTGATAGCCCAAGGGAGAGCGATCAGGAAAAAGAGTTACGCCTTGGCGTTGAGAAGGCGATGGAACAGGGAAGTCCTGTTCTTGTAGGTAATGGTCTCTTGTTGCCATTTTTGGTGGCCGACTCCACCGTTATTGCCCAGATCAAGGGCCTGGATGATTATTTGATTAAAAAGGTTGGGAATGACTGGCTGGAAGGTCTGTCTTTTCTGTTGATCCGTGAGTTTCTCCTTATAAAGAGGGCATGCACTGATTCACTCACCGGGCTTCTTAGCAGCCTCCATCTTGAAGAGTATCTGGATCGGGGAGATGATAGATACAAAGGCGTATTTGTCCTCGTCAGCGTCTATCCCAAAGGGACCGGCTCGTTTCAAGCCAAAAAACATCAACTGCGCACGGTATCTCTGCTGAACACCTTTGTGGAAGATCGCTTTCCACTCTTTTATCTGGGGCAATCCTGTTTCGGAATACTTTGTGAGGGAAAGGGGGCCGATTTTATTACAGAATTTGCGCCATCGCTGGTCAACTACCTGAAACGAAATTCCTGCCCCAGGGTTCATGTGGCCACCACTCTCTATGGAGAGCCTTCCTCTGATGGTTCAGCAATGCCCCCTTCAGAGTCGGTTATGAAAAAGGCCTGGGCAGCGTTGCATGTTGCCACCCGGAGAGGGCCTTTCGCCTTCTGTAACTATAAGGCTGTGGAGGATGCCGCAAGACATCCCCTGGCCCGCCCGGTAAAACCCCTGTCCCGTTGGTTGCAGCAGGTGTCTCGGAAAATCACAAACTGTTCCCTGTTACAGTTTGATCTGGCAACTGAGCAATTTGGCAAGAGTGTTGTTCAATGCGTAACTGACAACGAGCCTACCCATGTCCAGGGTGAAAATCTGTATCTTTTCCTTCCAGACTGTACAGAAAAAAAGGCTCGAGATACCGCAGGTAAGATTCTTCGACATTTCCATGAGAACGCACAGGATGCTACGGCAGTAAACTGTGGTATCGCTGTTTTTCCCTCTGGGGATTTTAAAAAATCGGAGCTTCTTACAAACTGTCGTAAGGCCCTCTGCCATGCGGAATTTCTAGAACCGGGGGCTCTGGTGGTATGCGATGCCGTAAGTTGTAATATCGCAGGTGATATGCACTACGGGGAGGGGGATCTGGTTCTTGCTGTAAAAGAATATAAACGTGGTTTGCTGCTCGATTCCAAGAATGGGAATCTGCTGAACAGCCTCGGCGTGTGCTACGCCCAGATGAATCGGCATAAGGATGCGATGGACTGTTTCAGCCAAGCCAGTAGATTGCAGGGTGATCGTTTTATGGCTCTCTACAACTTAGGGCTGGAACAACAGATCTGTAAAGAAAGTCTTCAGGCCATTGATTCTTTTCGTCGGGCTCTTTCCCTCCCCGCACAGGATGAGGAAGAGAAAGCCCGGCAGGATATCAGCTTTCAGCTGGCTGTTCTTCTTATTGAATGTCACAAGTACCAGGAGGGCTTAGGTCTTCTGGTGCCCTGGTATACTTCTCAGAAACAGCAGGGAAAAGAGGAGAAGTCCCTACGCTATCTAGGAGAAGCGCATGCCGGGCTAGGAAACTTTGCAGATGCCATGAAATATTTGCAGCGAGCCGTGGGCCATGATGAATATGATGCCGATGTCCTTGGACTGCTTGGAGAAATATATCTCAAAGAGAATGAAGGTGATGATATTGCCCTGCGTTTTTGTGAAAAGGCAGCAGAGTTGAATCCGGATTCTCTTGTCCTTCAGTTGCGGCTGGCTAAGGCCCAGGTACAGTGCGGAGATTTTACCCAGGGACTCCAAACCCTACAGCCCTGTTTGCGTAATAAACAGACCCGGCCTGCTGCCCTGATTCAAAGAGGGGTGTTGGCTTTTGAGCAGGGGAAGGTTCGAGATGCTGTGAATTGGTTTGCAAAGGCGGAATCCTGCCCTGGAAGAGAGTGTGACCCTGAAATTACAAAAATAGCACGTTGCTTTCTCAAGAAATTGGGTAAGTAGCGAGTCAAAGGAGTGATATGGAAAGTGAAGAGCGAAGACGGTTCAACAGAGAGCCCAAGTATTGCCTGGACAATAATGTTGTCGGCGATTCCTGGCGAATGTTTCGGATCATGGGGGAGTTTGTTGAAGGATTTGACACCATGTCTGCTATCAATACCCCTGCTGTCACTATTTATGGTTCTGCTAGAACCTCCGTTGATCATCCCTGGTATAAACTTACAGAGGAGATAGCCGCAAGCCTAGTTCGTGAAGGCTATGGAGTGATCACCGGTGGAGGGCCAGGTATCATGGAGGCTGCCAATAAAGGGGCCTATGAAGCAGGAGGGGTCTCGGTTGGTCTTAATATTGCCCTGCCCCATGAACAGAACCCGAATCCTTACGTCAATATGTCGCTCCAGTTTAAATATTTCTTTGTACGCAAGGTGCTGTTTATGAAGTATTCCATGGCCTTTATCTGTATGCCCGGTGGCTTTGGATCTCTTGATGAGTTGTTTGAATCGCTCACTCTGATTCAGACGGAACGGATCAAACCTTTTCCCATTATCCTGGTTGGAAGTGAATTCTGGGGTGGGATGATTGATTGGGTAAAGGAGCAGTTCCTGGGCAACGGAACCATTAGTGAAGAGGACCTTGATGCGATCAATATTCTGCACGACCCTAAAGAAGTGG
>CAYWMZ010000351.1:0-3342 GCA_964459485.1 uncultured Desulfocapsa sp.
GGGCGGTAGCCTGGCCCCCTTAAAGGAGAGTCTGGCAGCGGGTATCGTGGCACTGTCCGGCTGGACAGCAGATACTGCAACGGACACCATGTTTCTGGATCCTATGTGCGGCTCTGGCACCATCCTGATTGAGGCGGCCCTTATCTTTGGTGATGCGGCCCCCGGGCTATCCCGCAGCTATTTTGGATTTAGCGGTTGGAAGGGGCATGAGAAGGGACTGTGGGACAGTTTGGTGGATGAGGCCATTGAGCGGGAAGAGGTAGGTCTTGAACGGGAATGGCCCATGATGTTGGGCTACGACGCCGACCCCAGGGCCGTGGCCGTTGCCAGAAATAATATTGAAAACGCCTGCTATGAAGATAAGATTGTGATCAAACAGGGGCAGATTGCCAAACTGCGCCGTCCCGCTGCCAAGGGAATTATGGTGGTGAACCCCCCTTATGGTGAACGGCTCTCCGAGTCCGATGAGGCGGAACAGCTGCATCGGGCCTTGGGCCGTATTGCCAGGCAGGAGCTTGGTGGTTGGAAGATAGGGGTTCTCACCGCCAATGCCGACTTTGGTGATCGCATGGGGATTAAGTGGGACAGGACGCACCGACTCTATAATGGGGCTATCAACTGTCGTCTCTTTTGTGGCACCGTACCTTTGGCCCTGGACACAGAGTTTCAGTGGCAACTCACCCAGGAAACCGGGCCTGAGGAGGGGCTGGAGTTTGGTAACAGGCTGCGCAAGAATGCCAAAAAGATTCTGAAGTGGGCCAGAAAGGATGGCATCCACTGTTTTCGGGTCTACGATAAGGATCTGCCAGACTACAACGTCTCCGTTGATCTCTATGAGAAGTGGATTCAGGTCCAGGAGTATGCTGCCCCCAAAACGGTGGATGAAAAGACGGCCCAGCGACGTTTTCAACAGGTCCTGCATCAGGTGCGCCATCTCTTTGGGGTGCGTCGGGATCGGGTCTTTATCAAGACCCGCCGCAAACAGAAGGGCAAGGCCCAGTATCAGAAACAGAACAGTCGCAAAAAGATGCACACGATACGGGAGGGTGAGTGTCAGTTGCTGGTCAACTTTAGTGATTATCTGGACACCGGTATCTTTCTCGACCACCGTAATATTCGTCTCCGTATTGGTCGTGAGGCCAAGGGGAAGCGATTTCTCAACCTCTTTGGCTACACCGGAACGGCCACTGTCCATGCGGCAGTGGGCGGGGCAGAGTCCACAACCACGGTGGATCTTTCGGCGACCTACCTTCACTGGGCCCGGATGAATATGTCACTGAACGGCTTTGGTGGGCTGGCCCATGAAACCGTTCAGGCAGACTGCATGAAATGGCTGGCCGAAGATCGCAGGGAGTATGATCTGATCTTTGTGGATCCTCCCACCTTCTCCAATACCAAAAAGGAGCAGCGGGTCTTTGATGTGCAGCGTGATCACCGCCTCCTGATCGAAAAATCGGTGGCCCGTCTGGCTGAAGGTGGCCTACTGATCTTTTCAACCAATTTCAGACGTTTTCAGTTGGATGAGTCCATTGAGAAGTACTACGCAGTTCGCAATATTAGTCGTGACACCATCCCCCTGGATTTTGCCAGAAACAGGAAGATTCACCACTGTTGGGAGATCCGTAGAAAATAGAAAAAGGATAAGATTCCAATGATTAGAGAAGTAGATCCTGCCGAGATCCGACAGCGCATGAAGGATAGAGAGAGTTTTGTGGTCAATATCGTTGCCGCTTGGTGTCCCGACTGTACAGAGCGGCAGCAGCCCCATTTTTCAGGTTTTACTGAGAAGATGGAGGCGGCCGCTACTCAGGTGTATCAGTGTTGCGTACAGACGGAAAAACTGGTCTTCGATTCAGAGGAACACAAATCCCTTACGGATAATTTTGGCGGTCATGGTTATCCCCGTACCGTACTGATAAAAGAGGGAAGGCCTCTCACCTCCCGGGTGGAAGTGATGGATCCGTTAGCCCTTGGCATGCTGGCCGATGAATTTATTGCAGCACTGTGAAAACGTTTGTTGTTGGGATATGAATATTATATTTACGACTGTTTATCAAAGAGCTGTCTGACTTCGGCCAGGATTTCCGTCATCACCAGGGGTTTGTGGATATACTTGCTTACCCCTTGTATAATATTTTTTTCTCTGATGGCTGTTTCTGCATAGCCGCTGCAAATAAAGATAGGTATATCTGGTCTGATACGGTGTATTTCCACCACCAGCTTATCTCCTGTGATTCCGGGCATGGTCATATCGGTGATGATCAGATCGTAGTTTTTGGGATTTTTTCTGAATTCCTCCAGGGCAGCCAGGGGATCGGTAAAGGTTTTGATATGGTAGCCAAACTGGCTAAAGGCCAGGTCGGCCAATCCGATAAGCATTATCTCATCATCAACAAAGAGGATTCGTTCCGTTCCACTGAGAGGGGTCTCAAGGGGACTTATGGCCGAGGAGTTTGCTCCAGTGTTATCAGTTGTCGGGATCGTAATACGGAAGGTACTCCCCTGGCCGGGAGTACTGCTTACCGTTATTTCACCGCCATAACTGCCAACAATACCGTGGACCACAGCCAGACCAAGACCGGTGCCCCGACCGGTCTCTTTGGTGGTATAGTAGGGTTCAAAGATTCGCTTTATCGTTTCTGTATCCATGCCCTGGCCGCTGTCGCTGACCTCCAGTACCAGGAAGGTCCTCGGGGTGTTGTTGCTGTTATTGGGCATGAGTTCTTTCTGGGGAGTACTGTGCTGTTCTCGCAATGATATCTCCAATACTCCACCGTTTTTTTCCATGGCATGGAAGCTGTTGGTGCAGAGATTCATAATGATCTGATGGATTTGGGAGGGATCGGCCAAGATATAGGCCTGGGAGGTAATGTCCTGTCTGATTTCAATGGAACTGGGTAGGGAGGAACGCAGGAGTTTCAGGGCTTCTTTAAGGATGGGGGCAATCTGGATGGGGTGGGTGTTGGTCTCCTGTTTACGGCTGAAGGTCAGGATCTGCTGAATCAGTGCCTTGGCCCGGTTACCAGCCTTTTCCACCTCTTTGAGATAGCCCAGATGCTTGGGGGTAGTGCAACACATCTGAGCCAGTTCATTATAGCCCAAGATGCCACTGAGGATATTGTTAAAGTCATGGGCAATACCACCAGCCAGGGTTCCCATGGCCTCCATCTTCTGGGCCTGGCGCAGTTCGGAGGTTCGTTCTTCTACTAGCTGTTCCAGCTGGTGCTGGTACATGCGGTTTTCACGAATTAACTCCCCCTTTTCCAGGGCCTTGTCCACGGTGTGCAAGTGCAGAAGTGCTAGTTAATGCCTGATAAAGAGGCGCTTTTCCTGATGCTATCT
>CAYWMZ010000352.1:0-3340 GCA_964459485.1 uncultured Desulfocapsa sp.
TCTCCTGAGGGTGATATACCTACTTTTTTCTATTTCACAAAATGAAAAAGGGAACCACTGAACATTAAAGAAAAGGGTGTGGGGAAATAGGCGGGCAGGGGGAGTTTACATATTGCCGAGAAGGTGCTGAATTATCGAAACGGCTGCTATGTTGGCAGTTTCGGCCTTGAGGATCCGGGGGCCGAGGCTCAGGATCTGAAAATCGTTTTTCCGGGCACTCTCAACTTCTGTTTCGGGGAATCCGCCTTCTGGACCAAAGACAATCTGGAGTCCGCAGCTATCCGGGTGGGGGGGGCAGCTGTGGAGGGAGTTTAGCTGTGGCTCCTCTTCCCAGAAGAGCAGTTTCTGGACACCAGGTTCCTCCATCCGTAGCATCTCCTCAAAGGAGACCAGAGGGCTGAGCTGCATCTTTATGGGGTTATTACACTGTTTGCAGGCCTCTTCGATAATGCGTTGCCAGCGCACCTGTTTTTTTTCAATTTTACCAAGCTCTGCCTTCTTGAGTTGGCTGCGTTCACTATAATAGGGCGTGAAGAGACGCACTCCGAGTTCGGTACACTTCTGGACAAGGAGCTCCATCTTCTGCCCCTTAAGGACACTCTGGCAGACACGCAGGGGAGTTTTGTCACCTTCAACATATGTGGATGAAAGGATTTTGAGCTGGGCTTTTTGGCCAAGAGTAATGATTTCGGCATCATGAATATTCCCTTGCCCGTCAAGGAGTTGCAAACGTGTTCCTGGGCTAAGGCGCAGCACTTTTTTGATATGATGGGTTTCCCGTGGGGAGAGTAGAACATCATCATTTATTTCGGTGTCTGGCTGTATAAAGAATCGGCGCATGGTGGCAAGGGGTAAATTTTAGGGGGATCAGCTTAACTTCATTCACATATTCCCATAAAGGGAGTGTAATCGCAAAGAAAAAGATACTGAATCCCGTCAGATCCTGCAAATTGTATCAGTATGGTTGCAGAGGTAGAGGGCAATAATTACGATGTCCATTTTTCAAATATTTTTAACAGCACACCGGGCGCAGTCCCACGGAGTGGCATTATAGCCAGAGACCCAGGGCAGGGGACTAACAGAAAAGTATCAAGAGAATCGGGAAAAACGTTGCCTTCTCACTATGGAGACGATAGCATCTGATTAGGGAGAAGTGCAAAAATAGTGTGTGCTAAGAATGCGTAATATACCACAATCATGTGAAAGAGAAGTTAACATTCCATGAAAATTCGGCTATTATTCTGTTTGTGGGTACTTTTTTTTGCTGATAATTGTGTTGCGGCCAGTGAAATATTTAAGATTAATAACCGATTGGCCGTGGATGTTCTGCCGGTGGTTGAGGCTCTACTGTCGCCCCAGGGGCGGGCGGTGGCGGACAGATATGGAAACAGCATAATTGTCAATGACAGTCCCGAAGTGATTGAAGAGGTTCGGAATATCCTTCTCACCTCAGATCAGCGTTTGCCTCAGGTGCGGGTTGAAGTTGCCTTTGACTCTGTCCACAGCGGCCAGGGAGTTTTTTACGATGGCAACAGAAGAAGATCCGGCAGACGACTCTCCACAGATGGTGCCAGGTCTTTCTCCCCTTATTCCAGCAGCGAGGGGAGGGGCCGCTCTTTTGTTACCGTTTCGTCCGGCAGTAATGGCTATATCCGTATGGCCAAACAGGTTCCGCTCACTTCGGAATGGCTGTTTTGGTGTAATCGTTATGGGGTGCCACTGCCAGTAAAGGTGGTGAACACCATAGAAACAGGTTTTGAGGTTTCACCTGTGGCCGTAGGGGATCAGGTTATTGTCACCGTTACGCCACGGATCAGCTGGACAGGAAATGGCAGGAGTGATAGCTTTCGTTTTGCAGAGGCTGCAACAACGATCACTATCCCGCGCTCGCAGTGGTTTGATCTTGGTGGTATAAGGAACCTGTCCTGGGGAAAGGAAGATCTTTTCGGGACACTGTTGTCCACTGGTGATTACAGTGAAAAAAGTAGTTTGCTGATAAAAATTAAGGCCGATGTCAAGGATTGAGGGCCTGTTATAAAAGGAGGGGAGATGACAGGAAAGGAACGCAGAGTGCATAGGCGCTACTCCATGCAAATACCAACCAAGTTGACCGCTGAAACACTATCCGGCAAGACCCCGATGCTGGAGTTTCTGACAGCAAACATCAGTGCGGGTGGGGCCTGTATCGAGACGGATCGTCCACTGCCGCTGGCCAGTAAGGTTCGTTTGGAGTTTTTGCTCTCCCTGGAAGATCTACAGACCCTGAAGTTTATCCTGTCCCTGGAGACCCTGAAATCCTGGAAGGGGAAACGGGTCTGGGTGAGCGCCACTGGCATTGTAACCCGGAGCGAAGAGGGCAGTATGGGGCTGATGTTCGATGAGAACTATCAGGTGAGTCCCATGGACAGCCCAAAAGAGAAGGAATTTGAAGGATAATAATCCGGGGTATTTAGCTTTTTCGGAGTGAGGTTTTACGGTGTCTTTGTGAAGTGGAGGGCCACCCACTCCTCTTTCTGTTTTCTCTCCACAAATGTAAATCCACAGCCCCCAAAGACTGCAATGATATTTTCCTCCTGTGTTCCCTGGAGGATTCCCGAAAGGATGAGATCTCCGTCTGCTCGCAAGAGTGTCGCAAGGGTGTCTACCATAGTGACAAGCACATCGTGGATAATATTGGCAACGATGAGATCAAATCCCCCCCCTATTTCCTGGAGTGGTTTCTGGGAGACCTCCATTATCGTGTCGAGTCGGTTCAGCAGGACATTTTCGGATGCGGCTCGCACTGCTTCCGGATCATTATCTATGCCGAGGACCTGTGAGGCACCAAAGAGTGCAGCCCCCAGCCCTAGAATACCGGTACCGGTACCCACATCCAGGACATTCTGTCCCTCCCCTGTTTGAAGGCACTCCCTGATAAAATCCAGGCTGAGACTGGTTGTTGCATGATGGCCGGTGCCAAAGGCCATGCCGGGATCCATCACAATGACATGCTCATCTTCTGATTGGTGATACTCTTCCCAGGTGGGGGCTATGACCAGATCCTTGGTGATGGCAAAGGGCTTGAAATGAACCTTCCAGTTACTGGACCAGTCCTGATCCTCAATACGGTCCCAGGAGATAACAGCTGTGGCAACATCAAAGAGTGTTGCCAGATCTTTCAGGTGTTTATGTAGGGCATTTTTCAGCTCCTGCTGGGCCTGAATATCAGGGTTTTCCTCCTCAAAAAAGGCATTGAGAATCAGGGTCGGCTCGGTACCATCTGCGGCCTGTTCCACGCTTGCCCCTATCACTCCCACCAGGTAATCACTGACGGCCTCTTCCATGATGGGATCTATCTCGA
>CAYWMZ010000353.1:0-3331 GCA_964459485.1 uncultured Desulfocapsa sp.
GAAAATGGTATTATCTATATCGATGAAATAGATAAAATTGCCAGAAAGTCAGACAGTGCTTCTCTGACTCGTGATGTATCAGGAGAAGGTGTGCAGCAGGCCCTGTTGAAGATTATTGAGGGGACAGTAGCTTCCATTCCACCAAAAGGTGGACGTAAGCACCCGCAACAGGAACTGGTGAAGATTGATACCACTAATGTTCTCTTTATCTGTGGGGGGGCCTTCGTTGGCCTCGATACCGTTGTAAAACGCAGAAAAGGAAAAAAATCCATAGGCTTTGGTGCCAAGGTAATTAATGATGATACCAGGAAGATAGGTGAGATCCTTGAATCTGTTCAACCTGAGGATTTATTGAAATTTGGCCTTATCCCCGAGCTTGTTGGGCGTTTACCTGTGATTGCCACTATGCAGGAACTTGAAGAAGAGGATCTGATCCGTATCTTAAAAGAGCCTAAAAATGCTCTTACCAAACAGTATCGTCGTCTCTTTGAACTAGAAGATATTCGACTCCGCTTTACTGAGGGAGCCTTATCATCCATTGCTCAGAAGGCTTTGAAACGAAAGTCTGGTGCTCGTGGGCTTCGCTCTGTGATGGAGGCTGCCATGCTGGATGTGATGTATGAATTACCTTCAAAAGATAATGTTCAGGAGTGTGTTATCAGTGAACAGGTGATTGAGGACGGGGATTACCCTGTGATCCTCTACACCAACCCTGATGAAAAAAAAGAGTTGGAAAGTAATGGTTGAGTTGTAAGAATTTCTGCTCCGTCTGTGCCATTTTAGACCATATCCTTAAAGCGTTTACATATTGTAGGCGTGGCTTAATTTTTGTGTATTTTTATATCTTAGCTTGAGAAAATATCCTATGGAAACACACTTGTACCCGCTTATGTCCCTTCGTGATATCGTTGTTTTTCCTCACATGGTGGCTCCCTTGGTTGTGGGACGCAGCAAGTCCATTCATGCCCTGGAAGATGCCATGGAAAAAAGGACAGAGATCCTTTTGGTGTCGCAGCAGGATTCTCAAGTGGATGATCCCAAGGAAGATGAAATCTACAGGATAGGAACGCTTGCAATTGTGATGCAGTTGCTGCGTCTTCCCGACGGGACGATAAAGGCTCTGGTGGAAGGGAAGCGAAGAGCAAAAATAGTGTCCTTTGTTCCCCATGAAAACTTTATGCAGGCTGAAGTCGTCTATCAGCAGGATAGTGGGGAAGTAAACCAGGAAACTGAAGTCTTTGTGCGTAGTCTCAGAAAGCAATTTGAAGAGTACGGGAATGTGAATCGTAAAATTCCCCGTGAAGTGATCAAATCTGTTAAAAAAATAGAAACTGCCGGGAAGCTTGTGGATGTAATAAGTGCTCACTTGCCACTGGAGTCAAAAGAAAAACAGACTATCCTTGAGATTGATTCCATACCAAGACGTATAGAAAAAGTCTTGCATTGCATTAGTCGTGAGATGGAACTCGCAGAACTTGAAAAAGATATCAATGTTCGCGTCAAGAAACGCATGGGAAAGACCCAACGCAACTATTTTCTTGGTGAGAAGGTTAAGGTTATCCAGAATGAAATCGGCCAGAATGAAGATGGGGTCGATGAAATTGGTGAACTTGAGCAGTCCCTGAAGAAGAAAAAACTCCCTCAAATCGTTCGTGAAAAGGCAGTGAAGGAGTTAAAAAAACTCCGTAATATGCCTCCAATGTCTGCAGAAACGACAGTGGTTAGAAATTATATCGACTGTATTTTGAGCCTGCCCTGGAAGAAAAAATCACGGGCTAAAATTGACATCAACATGGCCGAGAATATCCTTGATGAGGATCATTATGGACTTGAAAAGCCAAAAGAAAGAATCCTTGAGTATCTCGCCGTTCAGGTTCAGGTAAAAAAACTTCAGGGGCCGATTATATGTCTGGTTGGCCCTCCGGGAGTTGGAAAAACGAGTATCAGTCGTTCCATTGCCAGGGCAATGGGGAGAAAGTTTACCAGACTGTCTTTAGGCGGGGTGCGTGATGAAGCCGAGATTCGTGGCCATCGCAGGACTTATGTGGGTGCCATGCCTGGAAAGATAATCCAGGCGATGCAAAAAGCAGGGGTTGCCAACCCGGTATTTTGCCTCGATGAGGTGGATAAGATGAGCACGGATTTTCGTGGCGATCCCTCTTCAGCCCTTCTAGAAGTACTCGACCCGGAGCAGAACAATGCATTTAATGATCACTATCTTGATCTTGACTATGACCTCTCAGAGATCTTTTTCATAACCACCGCCAACAATCTTGAGGGTATTCCTCTGCCACTCCAGGACAGGATGGAAATTATCCGGCTTAATGGATACACTGAAGAGGAGAAACAGAAAATTGCAGAAGGCTATCTTATCCCCAAGCAGTTGGAGGTGAATGGCTTTAAGCCAGGTGATATAACCCTAACGTCCGGAGGTGTCCTTGAGATTGTCAGACGCTATACCAGGGAAGCTGGCGTCAGGAATTTTGAACGAACCATCGCCTCCATCTTTAGAAAGATTGCCATGGTTCGATTAAAAAAGAATGAAAAGGATAAAAAATTTAAGGTCACGGCCCAAAGTGTAACGAAATATCTGGGGACTCCAAAATTTAGATATGGCCTGGCGGAAGAAAAAGATGAAGTAGGATTGGTGACCGGGCTTGCCTGGACTTCAGTTGGTGGTGAACTGTTACAAATTGAGGCCACTCTCATGCCTGGTACCGGAAAGATGACAGTAACCGGTAAACTCGGTGATGTTATGCAGGAGTCCGCTCAGGCTGCACTGAGTTATGTTCGATCCCGTGCTATGCGCCTCGGGCTTGCGCCTGATTTCTATCAAAAGCTCGATATCCACGTCCATGTCCCCGAAGGTGCAGTTCCCAAAGATGGCCCTTCTGCCGGGGTTACCATGGCCACGGCCCTTGTCTCTGCAATATTAAAATTACCTGTGAGGCACGAAATTGCGATGACCGGGGAGATTACCCTGCGTGGAAGGGTACTTCCCATTGGGGGCTTGACTGAAAAACTACTGGCCGCCAAGCGTGGAAATATTAAAACTGTTTTAATCCCAAAAGAAAATGAGAGGAATCTTGCGGACGTTCCCGTCAGTATTCGCAAGAGTTTAAATGTTCATTGTATGGAGAATGTAGACCAAGTACTGGAAAAATCGCTGGTATTAAAAGAGGGAGAAACACTCTTTAAAGATGTCTCCCTTTCCTCTATCTATAGTGACTTCACGGTGTCTTCACATAATCGACCTCATTGATATTTAATGCTTGACGACCAGAGGGGATCTTGGTAAAAAGATGTCCACAATTGAGGGGGCGGTTAGCTC
>CAYWMZ010000354.1:0-3319 GCA_964459485.1 uncultured Desulfocapsa sp.
TAAAAACCGGCGGCCGTTGTGCTGTGGTCGTGCCCGACGGCGTGCTGTTCGGCTCCAGCAAGGCACACCAGGCCCTGCGTAAACTACTAGTGGATGAAAACCAGCTTGAAGGTGTCATCTCCCTGCCTTCAGGTGTGTTCAAACCCTATGCTGGTGTCTCCACCGCCATCTTGCTGTTCACCAAAGGCGGACTCACGGATCAGGTCTTTTTCTACGACGTGGGAAATGACGGCTACTCTCTGGACGACAAGCGCCAGCCCATTGACACCAACGACCTACCGGATATGCTGGCACAGTGGGAAAAATATGGTGCTCTTTCAGTTGAGGAAAAGGGCAAGGGAGAGGGTGAATTTTCCGACCGTACAGCAAGGGCCTTCCTCGTTTCGGCTGAGGAAATTGCCAGCAATAAGTATGAACTCTCAATCAACCGCTACAAGGAGGTGGTGTATGAGGAAGAGGAATACGAGCCGCCCAAGAAAATCTTGCAACAGATGAAAGCACTGGAAAAAGAGATTATGAAGGAGATGGAAGAGCTGGAGGGGATGTTGTAGTGGCTTGGCCATATAAAAAAATCAAGGAGTGTTGCAATGTAATAGGTGGTGCTACACCCAAGCGGGACGTTCCTGAATATTGGGGGAATGATATTCCTTGGATTACACCAAAAGATATTTCCAATCTAGATCAGCCGATTCTAGAGGATGCGCCAGAATACATCTCGCAAACCGGATTTGATAGCACCGCCACATATTTGCTCCCAAAGGGATCTATTCTACTCACCTCTCGCGCACCAATTGGAAATGTTGCAATAGCTGGTCGGGAAATGTGTACAAACCAGGGATTTAAGAGCCTTGTTCCTTGCGAAGGCGTCAATTCGAGCTATTTGTACCACTGTATGAAACGGATGGCTCCAAAGTTAGAGGCTATAGGTAACGGCGCTACATTCAAGGAGGTATCAAAAAGCATTGTGGAGGGATTTGAAATTCCTCTTCCACCGCTTCCGGAACAAAAACGCATCGCCGCCATCCTCGACAAGGCTGACGCCATCCGCCGCAAACGCCAGCAAGCCATCCAGTTAGCCGATGAATTCCTTCGCGCCGTGTTTCTGGATATGTTTGGTGATCCGGGACTTAATCCAAAAAACTGGCCAATGGGTACTATCAGAGATCTTGCTGAGGATGTCAGATATGGATCAAGTGCCAAGGCTGGGCAAGATGGTAATTTCCCCATGTTAAGGATGAACAACATCACTTACACCGGTGGTTGGGATTTCAGTAATTTGAAATACATCCATATGAGTGAAAAAGATCAAGAGAAATATCTGGTTCGACAAGGAGAAATTCTTTTCAATCGGACAAATAGCAAGGAGTTAGTAGGAAAAACAGCAGTTTACCGTGAAGAAGAACCTATGGCTTTTGCAGGCTATCTAATCCGTATTCGCACAAACAAATTGGCGAATCCTGAATACATAGCAGCCTATCTCAATTCAAAGCATGGTAAAACCACACTGCAAAGCATGTGCAAGAGCATTGTCGGAATGGCCAATATAAATGCTCAGGAAATGCAAGATATAAAAATTGCACTACCACCGCGCTCACTCCAGGATCAATATGCGAAGATCGTTAATAGAACGCTAAAGCATCGAGCGCAGCATCTTATAGCAAAGGATAAATCAAATAATTTATTCTGCTCGCTTTCACAACGCTCCTTTCGTGGTGAACTCCAATGACCACTATAATCCTCCCTGTCTTAGCAGGTATGCTCACATGAGCATTAGCATTAATTACCCCAGCGGGCATATCCTTGGTGAAGTAAAAAATATTCGTGTTACGGGCTTGCCTGGAGTCGGTAGCTATACGCTCGTTATTCATTTGCATTTTTTAATACATTCACCGAAGTCCGAAACATTCTTCAATAATTTGTCTATCCGTATTGACTGGGGAGATAACAGGCAACGAATGCTTGGCTCTGCTGTTTCTGATGAGTCACAGCCTATTACAATACCACAATCCCCTGATAAGACGATTTGTTTCCGCATGCTGGTATCAAAGCACCAGCTTGAGGCTATTGAATCCCTGCGCAATGGTGGTGATTTCCCCCTGTCGATCTGGCTCACCGGCAATGTAATTCAAAATGACCGTATGACAAATATTTATCAACATGACATCTTTACGGTTAAGCAACATGAATGGGTGGAAGCATTAGAGAGCATGGAATACTGCCGTACCTTTCTGTTCGAGTTACCCATCCCATTTATTGACGATGAGAAGGAACCGGTTGACCACATTATCAAAAAAGCACAGAACCACATGCTGCGCGGCCAATATGATGAATGCGTCAGCGAATGCCGCAAACTTCTGGAAGTGTACGCGCTTGATGATTCGGATAAAAAATTGCTCACAACAGCTCGTGAAAAATACAAGGGAACCCAGGATGCCCGTCAGTCCATGGAAATACCTGAGCGGCTTTTGATCCTGCGTGAAGCCCTTGTCCACACTACACACCCTGCACATCATCATAGTAACGATGATGGCTATAGTCGTGATCAGGCACGCGCTATCCTTGGCAGTACGATATCGCTGATGCCAGTTTTTTCAGAAACAGATTCAGGGACATTTGATGACTAATCCAGAAAATGACGAGCTAGATCCTTGTGTGGTCTGTACTAAACAGCAGGCGGAGGCAATTCCAGCTGTTTTTGATGGACTTCATCAAAAATGCCCACGTTGCGGTGAATTTAAAGTTTCAGGTACAGCATTGACATTATTAGGCCAGGGTTTGGGAAATGAAAAACGCGCCAGGTTGTCAGGTTGGGTGCTGGAGCAAAACCGAGCTGGTGCTGTGCCAATGATAACAAGTGCTAACCTCAAAATGATTCTGGCACGTCCTCTTCCATCTGTAGCAGAGCGTGCAACAAACTTATTATTAGAGGCCGCATATGGGCAAACTGGATTGCGTATACGTTTTAATAGTAGTGAACCACGATTTATGGCAGCAACTTATTCAGCAGAACAAGATGATGTTTATTTCTTAAAGCAAATATTGTCAGAGCAAGGATATATTGAGCATGAAGCATCATCGGGGATCGCGGATATTTCACCTGATGGGTTAATGCAACTTGATGAGATCAAAAAAGAGAGCACGGTATCTACCCAGGGATTCGTTGCCATGTGGTTCAATGACGAATTGAATGAAACCTATACTAATGGATTTCAGACAGGTATCTTCCAGGCAGGCTATGACCCTATTCGAATTGATCGTGTAGAGCATATCAACCGCATAGATGATGAAATCATCGCACAAATCAAGGCATCAAAATTTG
>CAYWMZ010000355.1:0-3303 GCA_964459485.1 uncultured Desulfocapsa sp.
ACATAAAATCTTCAGGGGTACCGTATCTACTGGTCATACTGAAGGGGCCGGTTACCTGATATCCCCAGGATTCATCCAGGGGGTGTTCCATCACTGGCATCAGTTCAATATGCGTAAATCCCAGACGTTGCACATAGGGAATAAGTTTGTCGGCCAGTTCTTTAAACGTAAGAAAACGCTCGGGGTTGGAAGGGTCACGCTGCCAAGATCCGGCATGAACCTCATAAATAGACATGGCGTTGTCGTAGGGATTGGCGGATTTTTTTGTCTCCTGCCACTTCTCATCCTGCCACTTATAATGATCGAGATAGTGAACTACGGATGCTGTCTTAGGCCTGAACTCCCCAAAAAACTGAAAAGGGTCAGATTTTTCCAGGATTTCACCCCGGGTAGTCCGGATCTCAAACTTGTAGATTTCGTTCTCTTCTATCCCAGGCAGAAAGAGCTCCCAGATTCCAGAGTTGCCAAGGCTGCGCATGGGGTTGATACGACCATCCCAGCTATTAAAATTTCCGATTACGGAGACCCGTGTTGCAGAGGGAGCCCAGACCCGAAAGATGGTGCCACGGATCTGAGAATACATACCCGGGTGGGCACCAATATGATTGTAGAGTTGGTAGTTGGTGCCAAAATTAAAGAGAAATTGATCCTCTTCACTGAGGATGGGCATAAAGCGGTACGGATCGTTTACCGTTTGCTCTACCCCATCGTTATAGGTGATCAGGTATTGATAGGTATAGGGATCAAGGTCACTGTCCAGCACGGAGCCTCGGTCAATAACGGCTTCAAACAACCCTTCTTCCCGAATCCTTTCCATGGGAATTTTGGCGTCCCCAATCAGCAATGAGACCGATTTGGCGTGGGGTTGAAAGCAGCGGATAAGAGCGGTGTTTTTTTCCTCGGTGTTAAAATGTACCCCTAAAACCTGGAATGGATCATAATGTTCTGCGCGAAGAAGACGGTCTATTGGATCATTAGTGCCCATGGGAAACCCCTAAGATATAGAAAGCATAGAAAGATTCAAAGCTTAACTTAGACTAGCAAATTCAGTCGGGAAAATATAGGGCTAAATGGTTTTTGGAAATAATATGTGAGGTCAAGGTTTGCTGTCTATGGAGGAACACTGCTTGACCAGCAGCAAAAATATCTGTTACTGTAATTGGTATCAGAACTGTTTCTTAAATTAAACTATCTTAGTGCTGGAGAAAAATATAAATGGGGGCGAGAAAAACACCTGAAATTGATGCCCTGACCGGCTCTTTTCTTATTTCCACTCCGCAAATGCCAGATCCGCGTTTTGCAAGACAGGTTATCTATATCTGTTCCCATAGCCACGAAGGCGCCATAGGGATAGCCATTAATAAGCCAAATCTCCTCCTGAACCTAGAGGAAGTTTTGATAAGTAACCATCTTCCCGTACCCGCATCCTTAAACTCTGTAATCCATACCGGGGGACCAGTGGAACCTCAGTCCGCCCTTATTCTTTATCAGTCGGACTATATGACTGATGTCCAGCTAGAGGTGAGCTCCACGGTGTATTTGTCAAGACACACCAGAGTCCTGGAGGATATTGCCCATGGACGGGGGCCTGAAAAATTTCTTTTTGCCATAGGCTATGCGGGTTGGGGCCCAGGCCAACTCGAACAGGAACTGATTGCCCAGGGATGGCTTACTCTTCCGGCCCGTGATTCCATTATCTTTGATGTCCCCGATGAAGAAAAATGGAATCGTGCTGCTGGAATCTATGGTATAGATATCGAGACATATAGTGATGTCATCGGAAATGCCTGATTACAGAAATACTTTTTTATGCTCGCAGGAGTTCAATAGAATAACCAGAAAATGTTATGGCCAATATAAAAGAAATATTTGAATGTACCCAGTGTGGGTATTGCTGTCAGGGGGAAACCACTGTTTCACTGGATGCGGCAGATCAGAAACGGATGGTAGAGGCCCTTGGCCTGCCAGAGGCGGAGGTGAGGGAGAAGTACTGGCGTGTCACCGGAAATGTGGTACAGATGAAGATCGTTGATGGACATTGTATCTTCTACCAGGATGGCTGCACTGTGCATACGGGTAGACCTTGGCGTTGTGCCCAATGGCCCCTCCATCCTTCAATGCTCGCGGATAAAAACAACTACGAGACCATTCGGGCGTCCTGTCCTGGGATTAATGCGGAAATTTCCTACGAGGAGTTTAGGCGGGTTCTTCAGGAACTCATTGATGAGCACTCTATTATTCACTGCTGAGTTATATGAAGCTTGAGATCCCCTTTCTCGGGAAGACAAAGGATTCCTTTATAGAGCAGGGGATTCAGGAATATGCAGGGCGTCTCAAACATTACAGCCCTCTGCATCTGTTCACCCTGAAGGTCAAAAAAAAGAGGGGCTGGACAGAAGAGCAGGAGCGGCACCAGGAGGGACAGGTATTGCTTGATTCACTGTCCCCTGCCTGTCTAAAGGTGGTGCTTGATGTCCGGGGAAAGCAGATATCTTCACCCGAACTGGCCCGGCAGATTTCCCGATGGGAACAGGAGGGGCGTAAACAGGCAGCCTTTTTAATCGGCGGTCCCACTGGCCATTCCAAAGATGTGCTAGCGCAGGCAGATTTTCTACTCTCCTTCTCCGCTATGACCTTCACCCATGATATGATCCGTCTCCTGCTCATTGAACAACTCTACCGTGCCTATAGCATAAAGGCTGGGGAAAGATATCATAAGTAACATCGTGACTAAGAAGAAAGGTCTATCTCCTTTGTTAAATCCTTCAGCAGATCCGCCGCCTTGATAAAATCATAATTACTGATACAAAATTCAATCTCGTCAATACTGGCCACTGCTGTGCTATTTACGAGGGATGCTTTTAATTCCTGCCAACTCTGTACCGACTCGAAATCCATCCTCTCCAGAAGTGTTATTAGTTTTTCAATCATCCTGACATTGGCCTGCCGGTCTTCAGTCTGGGAAGACGACGATGCGTAGTTTACATGAAAATGACCTTGTGATTCAAGGGATGTTACGGATGCGTGGAGTTCCTCAAAGGCCAGGGTGAATTGGCCAAGTAGCTCTTCTATATTTTTTTGTTTGACTGTGGCATGTTCAAGTTTTAAGGCCAGATCCTGAATCCGGTCTGCACAGAGGTTGGCAGCTGTCCCCTTGATGGTGTGGAAAAGACGTTGCGCAGCTTTCTTGTCAGCTGCCTGGAGGAGTCGTCTTGCCTTATCACTACTGGAGGCATAGTGGTCGCTAAAGTTTTTAAGAAGTTCTAGGTAAATTGCCGTGTGTCCCTCAAGTCTTGCCACCCC
>CAYWMZ010000356.1:0-3300 GCA_964459485.1 uncultured Desulfocapsa sp.
ATCATGGAGGTTCTATAGAGAATCAGTAAGTAGGAGAGGGAAATGATTGCTCCAATGGCCACAATAAATTTTCCACGCAGAGAAAAGTGGGACTCAAGCCAGATATAGAATCTCGGGAACCGGAGTTTATGGAAAGGGGATGAGGGCATGGTGGGCGTGGTTGTATGTGGTTAAATCCGTACGGTAATGGATTAACAGGTAGATAATGAATTAATGATACTGAAAGGTAACATGATTTTTTACTGCTGTCTAATATTGTCAGATACTGGAGGATTGCGGGGAGGGGATATTGTATGGGACGTTACCATGTGGTTGCAAACGGATCTCGATCTGTTACCGAACGGTAGCGCTGTTAGAGGGGCTTGCAAGTAACTCCCTGAAGTCACGAGTCTTGAAAAGTGGAACGTTGTTTGCAAAGTTTTACTTAAATTTGTAATTTGAAATTAAAAGGTGATAGACTTAAGACTTACTATCAAATGTTGTATGAAATTTGTTTGATAATTGGATTTAGGAAGCTTATTTTCTTTGTTGGCCTCGTCGCTAACGCTGAAAGGGAGCCGAATTGTTACTATGTTTCCCGATGAAAAAGGAGGTGATTGAATGACGGAAAAGGGAACAGGTTCACCCAAAAAGTGCAAGATGACTTTATGGGTTGGTCTGGTTACGAGTTGTGTGGTGACCGTTGGTGCTGTGCTTGCTACTGGTTTTATGGTAGAGGCGACGAGTTCTGATAAGTTTTGTGTCAGTTGCCATGTGATGACTCCATTTCGAACGGCATGGCAAAATTCAGTCCATGGCGGCAAGAACTCTAAGGGTGTGGTGGCTCAGTGTGTTGACTGCCATCTTCCCCATGGTAATTTTGTCGAATATCTGGTTGCAAAGGCGGCCACAGGTACCCACGATGTGATAGCAAATATGAGTATTGATCCCCTTAACAAGGATTGGGCAAAGAGTGCCGAAGAGAAAAGGAGCGAGTTTACCTTTGATAGTTCCTGTCGCAAGTGTCACGAAGAACTGACCCCTGCGGGTCTTCCCCGTGGTGGTTTTCTTGCCCACAGATCGTATCTACTTGGAGAGGCCAATAAAACCTGTACGGAGTGTCATCAGCATGTTGGCCATAAGGATATGCTGAGTGAAACAGACAAATTTTTTAAAAGGAATACATTATAAAGATTGTGGCGTGATTGCGTTACAATAAGGAGAGGAAAATGGGAATGAAATTTATAAAGAGTGGCCTGCTCTGCACCGGCCTTGTCCTGGGGGCCTTTACATGGAGTATTGCTGGAGCCCAGGAAGTGGCTCCTGTAGGCATGCCAAACTTAGCAGCCAAGGACATCGTTATAAAACGTGGCATGTCTGAAGAGGCAGCAAAATGCATTGAATGCCATGCCAAGAAAACTCCGGGTGTGGTTGAAGATTGGAAAAACGGAAGGATGGCCCATGCCGCTGTCACCTGTTATGACTGTCATATTGTAGAGAAAAGTTCTCCCATGGCCAGTCAGTGTTCGGGCTTGAAGGGAACCGATATCTATATCTCCCCCATGGTATCAGGAAAGACCTGTTCCCGTTGCCATCCTTCCGAGTATGATGAATTCCTTAAATCCGGACATGCGGATCTTTCCAGGGCCGCTATATATGATAAGAAAAAGGCTGGTGGCAAGCTTGTTAAGTTGCAGCTTCACTATGAAGGTGCTGAAGCCTTGGGCGTTGAGCCTGGTTCCCCGATAAACAACGCCTCTAGGACCTCTGGCTGTATTGTTTGTCATGGCTCTGTTATTGAGCTTGGACCTGACAATAAACCCATCAACTCCACCTGGCCTGCAGGTGTGGGTACCCTGTATCCCGATGGATCTGTGGGAACCTGTACTGTCTGTCATACCCGCCATAGGTTCTCAGTAGCCGAGGCCAGAAAACCTGAGGCATGTGCCTCCTGTCACCTTGGGCCTGATCATCCAGATATTGAGATTTACAATGAATCCAAACATGGTCAGATATATCTCACCCGTGGTGAAGATTGGAACTTTGATGCCGCCCCTGGAACCTGGCAGCCGGGTGATTATGAAGCCCCCACCTGTGCCGTTTGTCATATGTCTGGTATCGGAGAGTTGAAGACTACCCATAATGTCAATGAAAGACTGAAGTGGGATCTTATGCATAAACGCAGTGAGTTGCGCACTGGTGCCCGTGGTGACGGAGAGAAGGGTGGCCAGCTGATGCGTAAGGTTTGTGTCAACTGTCACTCCACCTCTCTCATTGATAATAATGAGAAGTTGCTGGATAATTCTGTCGCCCTTTACAATGTGTACTGGGACAGTGCCGTAAAGATGAAGAAGGAGCTTGCTGCAAAAGGCCTGCTTGGTAAAGATCCCTGGCAGGACGGTTTCCAGGAGCTTATGTACTATCTCTGGCATCATACCGGCCGTCGTGCTCGTCAGGGTTCTGCAATGAATGCCCCTGATTATGCCCATTGGCATGGTTTCTTTCAGATGTTCCAGGTTCATAGCGACATGAAAGCTATCTACGAACAACGTCTTAAGACGGGTAAGGTGGAAGAGCTGAGTACCGTTATGAGTTCAGGTCCTCTTTAATCGCTAATTTTTATCTGCCCGCTGTAGTGCTTAGCGGGCAGTGACTACGATTTTTAAAAGCGGTCATCCTGTTTGGATGCCCGCTTTTTTTTTATGTTTAGCATCGCCTCGGCCCAGAGTTTTGCCTCAACGGTCTGGTGTTACTGGATCTACATTGTCAATTCCTGCTCTTTTTACGTTCAATAATATAACACTCCCCAGTGATTTTTCTTTTGTTTGCCCATCTGCTGTACTATAATTTATAGGATTATTTGATGCAAAGAGGACTGTGTTTATGGGTTCTGGAATATGCTGAAATTCGTGTGTAACATCTAACATATCCGCACCTTTTGGTGTGAAAGGTGACCAGAGGAGTTGTAATGAACCAATTTGATGGTGGTGTGTTTCTTGAAAACATAGAGTGGTTTGATGAGACCGGACAGGAGCTGGTACATCGTCTTCCTGAAAGTGGCTCGGGTGAAATTAAATGGGGTGCTCAGCTTACGGTGCGAGAGAGTCAGGCGGCGGTGCTGTTTTATCAAGGCAAGGCCTGTGATGCACTGGGCGCAGGCAGGCACACCTTAAAAACTGCCAACCTCCCCATCCTTACCAAGATTCTTTCCATTCCCTGGCGTGGCAGCAGTCCTCTGCGGGCTGAGGTCTATATGGCAAATCTCAAGTATTTTACCAATCTTAAATGGGGTACCAAGAGTCCGGTGGCCTTTAAAGACAG
>CAYWMZ010000357.1:0-3289 GCA_964459485.1 uncultured Desulfocapsa sp.
CATGCAGAGCTCAGTTTCCCATACCTATGGTGTGGGAGATGTGGTTGGTGAGCCCATGCTAGCCCATAAGGCCAGCCATGAGGCCAAGGTGGCTGCCGGACATAGTGCGGGACTGGATGTGACATTCTGCCCCAAAACCATTCCTTCGGTTGCCTACACCAATCCGGAGATTGCCTGGATGGGACTTACTGAAAAAGAGGCCAGGGCCGGGGATGTTGCCTACACGAAGGGCAAGTTTCCCTGGGGTGCCAGCGGCCGGGCCTTGAGCAGTGGCCTGGATGCGGGTGTTACCAAGGTCCTGTTTGAGAAGGAGAGTGGCCGGATTATTGGAGCCGGGATCTGTGGAGCGCACGCCGGGGAGTTGATCCATGAGGCGGTGCTGGCCTTGGAGCTGGGGGCAACTGCTTTGGATATTGCGGGGACAGTTCATGCCCATCCTACTTTGGCTGAGACTGTGGGCTTTGCGGCGGAGATTGTGGAGGGGAGTTTTACGGATGGGATGCCGATTCGGAAGAGGTGAGGGAAGGTTTCTTGGGAGATTGATATGAGTGGTTTGTTGAGGACGATTTTTTATAGGCAGCATCAGGCCCTGGGAGCGAAGCTGGTGGATTTTGGCGGCTGGGAGATGCCCATTCAGTACACCGATGGAATTTTAAAGGAACATATTGCCACCCGAAAATATGCGGGCATTTTTGATGTATCCCATATGGGGCGTCTTGTTATCAGCGGTTTGGATTGTGTGGCCTTTTTGCAGCATGTACTCACAAATAACTGTGAGGTTCTGGCAGTTGGGGAGAGTCAGTATACCCTGATCCAGAATACTACTGGCGGGGCCATTGATGATGCCTATCTCTACCGGTTTACAGCAGATGAGTATCTGCTGGTGGTGAATGCGTCTAATCGGGAAAAAGACCTGGTGCATCTGCGTCAGCACCAGCTAGACTTTCCGGATACTGTGATACTGGACAGGACTGATGATACGGCCATGCTTTCCCTGCAAGGCCCCATGTCCAAAAAGATTCTGGAAGGGATCTTGAGTGATGGCTTTCTGCCGCTGCCCGGCCGTAATCATCTCAGTGTGGTGCATATTGCCGGGGCAGAAGTCTTGCTGGCCCGAACAGGATACACCGGAGAACCCATTGGTTTTGAGCTTTTTGTTGAAAATGACAGTGGTTGTGCCCTTTGGGATCTGCTTATTGAGCATGGGGCCGCTCCCATTGGCCTTGGGGCGCGGGATACCCTGCGTCTTGAAGCCGCTCTGCCACTCTATGGCCATGAACTTGGGACTGATCATGGGGGAGATGAGATCCCTCTGTTTGCCCCCAAACACTCTAAGTTTGCGGTGAGTTTTTCAGAGCGAAAGGGAGATTTTATCGGCAGAGAGGCTTTGTCGGCACAATATTCCACCTTTAAAGATATTGTGGATCATAACTTTTTGAATATTGCAGCACTGCCCAAAATGGTGATGCCTATTGCCATTACCGGAAAGGGTATTGCCCGGAATGGACATAAGGTCTTTTGCGGAGAAAAAGAGGTGGGTTATATTACCAGTGGTACCTCCGTTCCCTATCGTCCGTCCCTTGGGTCAGGTCTTGATTCCGTCTTTGCAGAAGAGGTGAAACGGAGAAGTATTGCCCTGGCCCTCATCGACTCCACCTGTATGGAGGGAGATCTGCTGGAGATTGAAATTCGCAAGAAACGCTGTGCGGCGGTGGTTGTGTCCTGTCATATAAATTCACAGGATCCGCCATACGTTCGGGTCATTATCCATGGCCAGTCTGCTGGCAACCTTTATAACAGGAGAGACTGAGGTGAAAAAAGAGCTAAAATCCTTTCGTGAGCAATTCCTCGATAAGCTGTTTACCGCCCTATTATTATAGTATGGAACCTGAAACAGATCCACATTACATCAGGGCAGGTTGGCTCTTTGATGGCAGCGGCCAGCCTCCTCAAAGAGATGTCTTGTTGCGAATCGAGAATGGCTGTTTTGGTGCAATTGGGTCAATTGCCCTAAGTGGTGAATTGTCTGCGGTGCAGGTAAGGGATTATTCCAACTGCTGTATTTTGCCTCCGTTGGTGGATTGCCATGTCCATCTTTGCATGTCCGGCTCCACCGATCCGCTGCTGCGGCGGTGGCAGTTAACCGCCTCCTATGAGGAGCTACGGTTTGTAATTTTGGAAAACATCCATAACCTTTTCGGTCATGGTGTCTTGGCGATACGGGATGGCGGTGATGCTCATGGTCATAGCTTTCGCTTTAAAGCGGAAGGCGCAACTGTTAAGGAAAATTATCCTGTTGCCATCAGGGTGGCTGGCAGGGCCTGGCACCAGAAGGGGCGTTATGGCGCACTCCTTGGTTGCTGCCCCCAAGATACTAAAACCCTGGCGCAGGCCTTTAGCCAGAACTGGCAGGGGACGAACCAGCTCAAGATCATTCAATCCGGTATTAACAGTCTCAAACAGTTTGGAAAAGAGACTGCCCCCCAGTTCTCTGTAGATGAGTTGAAAATGGCCGTTGCCCTGGCCCATGAACGGGGACTGAAGGTGATGGTTCATGCCAATGGCAGACTTCCGGTGAGTATGGCCATTTATGCCGGATGCGACTCCATTGAGCACGGTTTTTTTATGGGGCCTGAAAATATGCAACGTATGGCAGAGAGTGGCACCACCTGGATTGCCACGGCCCACACCATGCAGGTTATGGGGAGATCGGGTAGCAACGCTATCCCCGGTATTGTCCCTGAGGTGGCAGAGAGAACCCTTGAGCAGCAGCTGGGACAACTTGCTACAGCCAAAGAGTATGGCGTGAAAGTCGCAGTGGGAACAGACTCCGGAAGCTGGGGTGTTTGCCACGGAGCCGCCATGATGGAGGAGATGAAACTGCTTTTTGGTGCCGGGTATTCACTGTCTGAAACCCTGCGGGCAGCCACAGTGCACGGTGCTGAACTCCTTGGAATAGAGACTCCTTGGGGGATTGCGGTGGGCAGACCTGCCAGCTTCCTGGTTGTGGAGGCAACTCCTGCCACTCTGCTCTCCAAGTTACCGACTCTCCATGCTATATATCTTGATGGCAGGTGTGTGACGCCCCTTTCTGATAAGTAAATTTAAGGCCATTTTTTTTGCGCCCGTACTGTTTAGCTGGTACTGTACTGCTTTAGTAAAGATAATCCAGTAGTCGTCTTTTGCCGTTCATTTTCAGGGTGTTGGAGCGGCGGCCAGTGGGGTTTATAATGCGGGAACTGATGGCGGGCCAAGTGGGATGCTGTTTTTGGAGGGTATCTATTTGGAG
>CAYWMZ010000358.1:0-3286 GCA_964459485.1 uncultured Desulfocapsa sp.
GCTCTTAGACCAAATCTGAATAATCGAGAAACCGCCGGAACATTACTAAAATATAAGCTACTAAGCAAAACCACTCTCCATTGTCCCCGTGCGCCGCTGGCGTTTCCACGTGGCTTCCCTGCTGGCTCTGGCTCAATTGGCTGGTGTTGCTATGCTCAGCTACTATCTGATAACATGAAGAAACCTCACAACTATTCATATATTAAGGGCAGCCGACAACGTGGTTTTTTGGGTGGCTATGAGAGCATGTGGCTTGGCGACGACCACCTTCTCCTGCTCCGCAGCAGCGGCTGGGCTGACAGGTGGCGGGAATCCAGCAGACGGTTTTACTTCCGTGATATCCAGGCCCTGATCTTCTGTGAGACTAAAAAACGCCGTACCATAAGCCTTGCCTTGCTCAGTCCCGCCCTCTTTTTCCTGCTGATGGCACTTCTTTTTCAAGAGACCGGATACCTGTTTCACGTCCCAATCGCCCTGTTTTTTTTCCTGCTTACCGCAAGATACTGGTTCAAGGGCCCCACCTGTAGATGTAATATACAGACAGCGGTTCAGACCACCAACTTACCCTGTGTCCGAATGCGAGCTGCCGCAAAGCTCAAAGAACAACTCCAGCCCCGTATTGAACAGGCACAGGGCCGTTTTGAGAGGCAGCATTTCTATGCCGTGCAAAAGAGGGTCAACCAGCCAGGCGGCAGCTCCCCCCTTTCCTCTCAAAAACAACTCTCCAAAAGCGACATCCAGGACATACCGAGCTTTAACAACAGGGCCCATATTCTGGCATTTCTGCTTCTGCTGGGGCAGGCAGCAACTTCCCTGCTGGCAATGCAGGGCAGGGGACAGGGTCTTTTTTTCCTGGAGATCTGCCTCGTCTTGGCCTCCCTTGGCTTTCTGGTCACCGCCCTCTACCGTCAATCCCGAAGCGGGCTGCGAGGCGGCCTGAACTGGATCACCTGGCTTGGCCTTGTCTCCCTGTTTATCTTTTTGCTGATGAACTTTGGTCTACTGGTCGATGTAATCAAAAATCTCGGGGAAACGGGGGTGGTCCCCTCCAACGAGTACGAGATATGGCGTCTCATGGCCAAGATAGATCCCGCAGATTCTCCCTTTCTCCAACTGCTGCTCTGGGCCAAGTTTTACGTCTATGGTATCATTGGTATCATCGGTCTGACACTCAGTTTCAAGGCGGGACGCCCAAAAGGAACGAGTAATGGCTGACCCATCCAGCCTCCTGAGGCAACGCTGTTTCCACCATGGAAGTCGTGAATCGGTGGCACGCTGCCCCGAATGCAGCCGCTTCTTCTGCCGGGAGTGTGTCAATGACCATGGTGGCCGTCTGCTCTGTTCCCATTGTCTGCTCACAATCACGGCGACAGAACAGAAGCAGCAATCAAAACTACTCCACAGGATTATGCCGCCACTACGTCTCGGTGTGGGTATCCTGGTTGCCTGGCTGGCCTTTTATCTTCTGGCCCAGACGCTTCTCACTATTCCGGCAAGTATCCACGAGGGGAGGATCTGGCATGAACAGACAACACGATGATCTGTTCTCCATCTCCCATTTTGTCTTTATGGATGAGGCCCTGATCCTGGTTCGGGAGGCGGGAGCCACCGCCCTTTTCCCGTACTATCTTGGAACCTTGCCCTTCATAACAGCCCTGCTGTTTTTTTGGAACGATATGAGTCGTTCCGCCTTTGCTACAAACCATGTATTGTGGGCCTCCCTTGGCATGGCCCTGCTCTTTGGCTGGATGAAGGGCTGGCAAGCCGTTTACGGCAGAATTCTCCATGATGTCCGAATGGGCACCCAATCTCCGGCAATAAGCCCTGCCAGGTTCCTTGGAATATGCTGCCGCCAAATCACGGTACAACCCTGGGGGATCTTTCTCTTTCTGCTCTGTATCCCCCTGATGCTGCTGCCCTTTCCCTGGGTGAATGCCTATTTTCAGAACCATACGGTTATGGGTGCCCTGCTTGAGGCGGACGAACTCCCCCGGCGCAGTCTGGAACTCGCCCAAAGGAACAGGTGGCAAAACTATATTATTATCTGGATTCTCAGCCCCTGGACCCTGTTTCAGGTCTTTATGGTAAGCTTCGGCCTGGCTGCTCTTCTTGGCCACTACAGCGGTACCATTGGGCTCAACCCGGAAATGCTCGGCGATATTCCCTGGTTCCTTATCGGACTGCTGATCATAGTCCTGGGGATCTGGCCCTCATGCCCACTAGGACTCGTCCTTGCTGCCAATCTGACCCTGCTCCTAATGGCGATCCCCTTCCTGCTCAACACCCTCTTTGGCATAGAGACCATTATGCTGCGTAGTTCCTATTTCTGGCTGGCCAACACCACCACCCTGCTTACGGTTTCCTGCGGTGTGTATCTCGTGCTGGATCCTCTGATGAAGGCGGCCTATGCTTTACGCTGTTTTGAGGGCAGCTCCCTTGCAAGTGGCAGTGATCTTCTGGCCGACCTCCGCCCCTACCTTGGGAAAGTACTGCTCCTGTTTGTTCTCTTAGGAGCAGTACTGCAACCGGCAGTTGCATCTGCTAAGACAGGTGAAAGCACTCCGCAAACCGTCTCAGAACAGAAATTAAACATTGCCATTGAGAATGTTTTGCAACGCCCTCAGTTCGCCTGGCGCCTCCCCAAGGATACTCTTGATTCCACAGTAAACGATGCCCCCCAGGGCATCCTTGGCACTCTGCTGGCACCCATCATAGATTTTCTTTCAGATACGGGAAGTTGGATAGGACAAATTGCCAGATCCTCCCTGGCCTGGCTTTCAAAGCATCTTGGATTTTTGGCCGACTGGCTGGAAAAACTCTTCAGTGGGGGAAAAAAACCAAGGGATTCAGATAACTTCAATTTTGCTGATATCTCAAAACCGCTGGTAATTATCCTGGGACTTGCCCTACTCGGTATCCTCCTTTACCTCCTGGTCAAGACACTGAGAAAACAAAAACCAGTGGCCGAGCTTGTGCCGGAGGAGTTACCGATCCTTCCCGATCTCCGCGATGAAGAGACCAGCGCCGATCAGCTGCCAGAGGAACAGTGGCTGGCACTGGCCCGGGAAATGCTTAAAAAAAAGGAGCTGCGCCTTGCTCTCAGGGCACTGTATCTTGCCAGTCTGGCCTTTCTGGAGGGCCAGCGCCTGATTGCGATCAAACCTTTTAAATCAAACAGGGATTACCTGCGTGAACTCAGCAAAAGCAGCCACGAAACAGGGCTGCTGCTGCCTCTCTTCACTGAAAACATCAGCTTCTTTGAAGAAATCTGGTATGGCAACCATCC
>CAYWMZ010000359.1:0-3280 GCA_964459485.1 uncultured Desulfocapsa sp.
TACTCAAGTTTCTCTTTGCCAGTGTGAGTTTTCCTCTGGTCTTGGTACTGTCACTCTTTATGCTCCTCGTTGCCGGTTATGAGGTGTGGGCCCGGCAGAAACGACGTTTGCGTGGTGGTACCGGCTATCTTATCAGTACCGGTTCCATGTTGGTCTCCTCCTTTAGTGTCACCTTTCTGGCCCTCACAGTGATGATCGGGGTCGATCCCTGGTATACGCCGCAATACGCAATTCCTCTGCTGGGCATGCTGCTTGGCAACACCATGAACGGGGTTGCCCTCTCCTCAGATCGTCTCACTACTGAGGTGTATAATCAGCGTGGAGTTATTGAACAGCGTCTGCTGCTCGGGCAAACCTGGCAGGAGGCCAGTGCTGATATCCGACGTGACTGTATGCGTACCGGAATGATCCCCATTATGAATTCCATGGCAGCGGCCGGAGTTGTGAGTCTGCCGGGAATGATGACAGGGCAGATCTTGGGCGGATCTTCGCCCCTCGATGCCGTGAAGTATCAGATTCTGATTATGTTTCTTATTGCAGTTGGAACCGGCTTCGGAGTGGTGACGGCCATCTGGTTGATTAGTCGTAGACTTTTTGATGAGAGGCAGCGCCTGGTTCTTGAGTGTCTGGTCGAAAGTGGCAGGAACTGAAAACTGCTTTTCTGCTTGTAATTTTCTCGTTTTATTGTTCATATGCACGTACGTGTGAAAAGGTAAAAAGCTAAATAGTTAAATAGTATGCTGGTTTCTTTAATGCTTTTAGTAATGGAGGTTTAAGATGGGTAAGAAAATTGTGATTGTTGGTGGTGTGGCAGCGGGACCAAAGGCTGCATGCCGGGTGAAGCGTTTGATGCAGGATGCAGAAGTAACCATTATTGAGCAGGACACCCTGTTCTCCTATGGTGGCTGCGGTATTCCCTACTATGTGTCGGGTGATGTCTCGGACGAGACGGAGCTGCGTTCCACCAGTTTTCATATGGTGCGCAACGAAGACTTCTTTAAAGATGCCAAGGGAGTCATTGTCAAGAGTGGCGTCAGAGGGCTTGCCATTGACCGTAAGGCAAAAACTCTGAAGGTGCAGGAACTGGCATCTGGTGCAGAACAGGATATCCCCTATGACAATCTGTTGATTACTACGGGATCCAAACCCTTTGTACTACCCATTCCAGGTGCGGATCTTGATGGGGTATTTACCATCTCCGATCTCCATAAGGCCATAGAAATCAAAGATCGTATAGCCAAGGGCAAGGTGAGCAAGGCCGTGGTCATCGGTGGCGGTGCCATTGGGCTTGAGATGGCTGAGGCCTTTAAGGATCTCTGGGGTGTTGAGACCTCTGTGGTGGAGTTTATGCCTCAGGTTCTGCCCCGCATCGTTGATACTCCCATGGCCAGCATGCTGACCAAGCATATTCGTGACAACGATGTAGATATCTTTTTAGGGGAAGGTGCCACTGAGATCCTTGGTGAAGATGGCAAGGTTACCGGTTTGCGTACTGCGAACCGTACCCTTGAGGCCGATATAGTGGTCATGGCAGCCGGCGTTCGGCCCAGGTCTGAGCTGGCAGTGGCTGCGGGCCTCCAGACCTCTCCCCTTGGGGCCATCGTGGTCAATGAACGGATGCAGACTTCAGATCCCTCCATTTATGCGGCAGGAGACTGTATTGAAGTGATGCATCTGGTCTCTGGTAAGAAATTCTATGCTCCGCTGGGTTCCCTTGCCAACAAGGAAGGACGGATTGTTGGTGATAATATGGCCGGTATTCCCTCAACCTTTAAGGGTGCTGTGGGCAGCTTTATTATGAAGGCCTTTGATGTCTGTATTGCGGCCACCGGGCTCAGTCTTGAAATAGCACTGGCAGAAGGTTTTGATGCCGATGTAGCCCTTACTGCGCCTTCGGATCGGGCCCATTTCTTTCCAACGGAGGCCATTGTCTGTTTTCAGATGGTCTTTGACCGTCGTACCAGAAGGGTGCTTGGGGTTCAGGGATTTGGCCCCATGGGAGACGGAATTTCTGCCAGGATAAATGCAGCGGCAGCATACATAACAAACGGGGCCAGCCTTGATGATTTTGGCACCCTGGAGATGGCCTATGCTCCGCCATTTTCATCAGCCATTGATTCCATCAATGCTCTGGCCTATGTTGCCGATAATATCTGTGACGGCCGCTTGCAGACCACTAGTCTCCAATCATTTCTGGACTGGATGGATGATTTTGGTACTCAGCCTGAATGGAGAGCCCTGGATATTCGGCATCCCAATGAGGCTGGGGCTCTTGTTGAGGCCTTTGGTGCTGATAAATGGTGTGCCGTCCCCTACAATGAAATACGGGCTCGATATGAAGAGATTCCAAGGGATAAGACGTTGATCATTCTCTGTGATGCCGGAACTAGATCCTTTGAGATTCAGAGCTTTTTACACAGCGTAGACATCCATAACACCCTGGTTGTTGGTGGTGGCTTTAATATGATACGTCGCATTGGCGTAGACTGGTACCCTTCCTGATCTAGATCTCGATCCTGATTCTGATGCGCCATACAGAAGATTCGTCTTGTTCCTGTATGGCGCTCACCCTCATTTTTCTTCAGTTCGTTTCCTTCCCATATTCTCTGTTCTTTCACTCTTCTTGTAGATAGTTTCTAGACATTGCTCTTTTGTTTGTGCTATCCTTTATTGTGTGATCCGTAGTGTTTAATTACTTGGCTGGAGCAGAAATAGAAGGAATGCCTCAGTTTTGAATAGAGGTTTATAAATGAGGGATATTCATGGCAGATTTGAACACCCAGCATATGATCGATGAGGTTCGGGATAATATACAGACCGGAGATACCCTGAAAACAAAGCTTGTTCTGGCCCACCTCCCAGATGTTGATATGAAGACCCAGAACAGGCTGATTTATGAGCTGTCACGGGGAGATGTTAAATTCACAGTCCCCATTCTTCTCTATCTAATGACAGAACATGTTACCATTGTCGATGAGTTGCCCATTATCAAAGAGACCCTGCTCTCCAACCTCCTTGCCTATCCTGAGCTTTTAATCGAGTTCCTCTCTGAGCCTTCCATTGCCGATAAGACTCATCTTATCAATGTGGCAGGTGAGCTGCGTTTTGAGGATGCGGTTCCCGCTCTTTTGTATCTGGTTGCAAATTCTCAGGATGAAGCGGAAATTAAGTTGATTATTGAAACCTTAGGGATGATAGGCGATCCCCAGGCTATCAATACTCTGACCGATTATCTCTATGCTGCCAATAGAGACCTTATCGTCACTGCGATCCAGGCCTT
>CAYWMZ010000360.1:0-3272 GCA_964459485.1 uncultured Desulfocapsa sp.
CAGGAACAGATATTTGACATCTTTCAACGCCTTCACACCAGACGGCAGTTTGAAGGGACTGGAATCGGCCTGTCAATCTGTAAAAAAATTATACAGCGCCACAAGGGCACTATCAGCGCAGAAGGTGTGCCCGAGCAAGGTGCAAAGTTCACCATCACCCTGCCACTTTACCAGGAATCGTTCAGTAAAGAAAAGGAGAGGGACAACACATTTATTGATATTGTCATGAATCGCCGCTAGCCCGAACCTGCTCAACCTTCAGCCCTGTAAGCAGAGCCGACTCTAACCTGATGGTTTTCCCCTGTGCGTCCCCAGCCGTATCAACTTGCGAGAGACAAAAAAAACCCCTTAAGTTGTAAAAATTAGGTACTTTTACCTATTGACCATAGGTGAATAGGGATGTATTTTTAATTCAGTTGCGAGTGAAATTCTTTTCCTGTATCTCTACATCTGTTTTCAACGGTGACGATGACAAATCAGGATGAGTTGCACTTTAAATTTGAAGACCTAGTGCTAAACACCACTGGATTATTAGTAATTTTTTTATTGGAAGGTCAGCTTATGCTCCCCCGGACTGAACGCCGAAAATTTGAACGTTTCCGCCCCAAAGACGGAACCATGGCCGTAAATCGTCATGCCCTTGGGCCAGTGGTAAATATCAGCATGGGAGGCTTGTCTTTTCAATACACCTCAAGAGATGCCTCCATGCCGGTCTCAAATATCCTTGGTATTTTTCTTGGCTCAGATGACCTCCTCATCGACAAAATCACCACCCGGGTCGTTGAAGACAGACTTATCTCACAGGGTTCCGCCTTCCTGAAAACCTCAACCCGGCAATGTTCCATCGAATTCACGACACTCACATCCTCTCAACGTGACAACTTAAAAGATTTCATCAACCGCAAGACCACCGGAAGTTACCGCTCCCCCCTCTCTTAGCAAGAGAGCCTCCATAGCCCCTGTTTGACAAGTAGTATTCTTCTCTGTAAACTGGGCTATGTCAATTTTCCAACTCACTGAAGAAATTGTATTTCCAGACCCAAGGCTTGCGGAAGAAAATGGCCTTCTTGCCATTGGAGGCGACCTCTCGGTAACACGTCTACTGGCGGCCTACTCCACAGGGATCTTTCCCTGGTATTCTGAGGGAGAACCGCCCCTGTGGTGGTTTACAGACCCCAGACTGGTTCTCTTCCCTGGCGAATTCAAGGTTTCCAAACGCTTGGCAAGAAGTCTTAGAAACAGTGGTTTCCACACCACCTTCAATCAGGATTTCGACCAGGTCATCAGCTCCTGTGCCGAGATCAGAATCGAGAATGGTGAAGGAACCTGGATCAGTGATGAGATGAAGGAGGCCTATAAAGCCTTGCACCGCAAAGGCTACGCCCATTCAGTGGAGTGCTGGCGTGATGATACACTGGCGGGAGGACTGTACGGTATCCTCCTTGGCAAGGTCTTTTTTGGTGAGTCCATGTTTACCAGGATCAGCAATGGTTCAAAGGCGGCCCTGGTTGCCTTGGTGGAACAGCTCAAACAACAGGAGATTGCAGTGATTGACTGCCAGATGACCACAAATCACCTGCTCAGTTTTGGTGCACGGGAAATATGTGGTAACGAGTTCCGACACCTTTTAGAAAAAAATATTCCTCAACCGGTACCCCCGAGTACCTTATAAAACAAAAATGACTCAGAAAAAGAACACAGAACAGTGTGATGGCTGCGGCAAGGCCACTGCACTCACAGAGACCCATGGAAATGAATTTTGCGAAGAGTGCCTGAAACTGGCAACTATTTTTCAGAAGAAACCGGAAACGGTGAAGCGCATATGCAGCCTTATCAAATCAGATCTTCACAAGCAGAAAACAGCTGCCCCGGAAGCTCCCCCTACTGAACTCCAAGATCTCCCTGAAGTCCTGGATGCGGTACGCTTCCGAACCCGTGATCGGGAGCTCAACACCTGGTATGTCTCGGTGAGTGAGCTCAAGGGCAATCCTGTGGAAATATTTGCCTCCACCGCCTTCGACCGGGACGACCACCTACAATCGCGTATCTCCAATCTAACGACAATTACCCGCCTGGTCTCCCTTATCTTACGCAACGTCTTCCTGGGTGAGGTTCTCACCCTTGGCAAGACCATCAAACAACTGCAACGAAGTTCCAGGCAGAAAAATGATCTGCCCGATATGTTGACCAAAGTGTTAAAGAGTTACCGTGATGATATGCCAGAATAACGACTAATACTCGAAATCAAAGTCGTATGGCATATCTGACTTATCAAGGTGACGCAGCACCTTTCTCAGTACATAGAGAGAGGAAACCTGGAAGCGAACCTCCCAGGCGGGATTTGGGGTTGGAATTTTTGAGAGAAGGGTAATCTCCTGAATTTTCATCTCCTCCGGGGCCACCCCAAGGAGCATCATAAGCCTGTGCCGGGTCGCAGCTATAATGACCAGCGACTGCACCTTAACCACCCTGCTTTCCCGAAGTTTCCAGCGTAAATATACGATATCTTCCCGCTGAAATTTGGCCCTCTTCAGTTGCGGACAGTCTTTGTGGTGAATCGACAGCCCCCTTTCGCTCAAAAAGGCGAACAGGCCCTTATCCGTGGGGTTGGGTTTACAGCAGGCAGATATCTTAATGGCCACCGGATCCAGGGTACTCAACTCCACCTTATTTAACTGCCCGGTGGGACGGAGCAGGGGAGACTTCCCCTGATACATCTTCTCTTTTATCTGTTGAATCAGACTCGTGAGACGGAGACGTCCCTCTCCCACATGGACATAGAGTTCCTCAATTTCCAGCAAGGAGAAGTAGTGCAAAACCTCCTGCAACTCTTTCTTTTCCAAAAGATCAAAGGGCAGCCCGTACCTGAGCATCTCCTGGGTGACAATGGACAAGCCCACCATCTGCGACAACTTCTGACGACGAACCCGAAACGTTCTGGAGAGTTCAGCCCGAGCCCGCGGGGTGCGGCAACGGGTCAGCATGGAGGGTTGAAACTGAAGCGGCTGATCGGCCCGGAGCACCCGGATGACGTCACCATCGCTCAAAATATGATCGGCTTGAAACTTGCTACTACCAATCATGGCCCCGGTACAACTGTGACCGATGTCGGTATGAACTCTAAATGCGAAATCAAGCACAGTCGACTGGGCCGGTAGACAAAAAAGATCTCCCCCAGGGGTATAGGTGTAGATCTCTTTCTTGCCACTTGCCGCAATAACCTCCCGGTACGAGCCCACCTCGCCCGAGCCGATCGCATCGAACAACTCCTG
>CAYWMZ010000361.1:0-3251 GCA_964459485.1 uncultured Desulfocapsa sp.
AGTCAAAAAAATTATACGTTTCTGGGGAAGGGGCGAGTTCACCGTTTCTTCTCCTTCCCCTCACCCCGGTTCATCTTCCGTCCCCCACGAGGCCACCTACCTGAAGCTAGATTGCGCCAAGGCCCACACTAGGCTGGGCTGGCAGCCAAGATGGTCTATGGATCAGACTCTGGACAAGATCGTCGACTGGACGCGGGCCTATCGTAATGGGGATAACATGAGGGAAGTCTGTTTGCGGCAGATAAGCGAGTACGAGGGGCAGCTCTTGGGAAAGTAAGAAGGTGGGAAGTTGGGCCGTAAAAACACCCCCTCTCACCCACTCCCCGTCTCTCTGTCTCGCCAGCCCCCACTCCTCTTAACCAAGCACCAATGGTCACGATACATGAGCGCATACAACACGTTAGAGCAAATTTCAGCGTTTGAGCGTGAGGCAACTATGATAGCAGCCAACTGCCGATTTTGCGGGACTCCTCTGCGTGTTTCTTTCTGCGACTTGGGCATGTCTCCATTGTCAAATGCCTATATCGCCCCGGCACAACTACAACGTATGGAACCATTTTACCCCTTGCACGCTTATGTATGTGAGCATTGCTTTTTGGTGCAGCTTGAAGCCTCCGAAAGCCCTGAGCACATTTTCAGCGATTATGCCTATTTCTCGTCATATTCCGATAGCTGGCTGGCACATGCCAAGGCATATGCCGAGGCCATGGTCGCGCGGTTTGACTTGGGAGGATCGAGCCAGGTGGTGGAGATTGCCAGTAACGACGGATATCTCTTACAGTACTTTAAGGAGAAGGAGATTCCGGTACTGGGTGTGGAACCTGCGGAAAACGTTGCCCGCGCCGCAAAGGCCAAGGGCATTCCCACCGTCGTGAGATTTTTTGGTGTCCAAACAGCACGGGAATTGGCATCGGAAGGGAAGAGCGCGGACCTGCTGGCCGGTAACAATGTCCTGGCCCATGTGCCGGACCTCAACGACTTTGTCGCGGGTATGAAGCTTCTGCTTAAGCCCGGGGGCGTGATCACCATGGAGTTTCCGCATTTGATGCGCTTGATGGAGGGGAATCAGTTTGACACTATCTATCATGAACACTTTTCCTATTTTTCTTTCATCACGGTGGAAAAGGTGTTCGCCGACCATGGTCTGGTGTTGTTTGATGCAGAAGAGCTCTCCACCCACGGCGGTTCATTGCGCATCTATGGACGCCACGATGACGATGCTGACAAACCCGTTACCGAGAACGTTGATGCCCTGAGGCAGAAGGAGATGGCTGCCGGTATTGATCGGCTGGAGACGTATGCGGCCTTTTCGGAGCAGGTGAAAGAGACAAAGCGCAAGCTTCTTGACTTTCTTATCCAGGTGAAACGGGAGGGGAGATCCGTGGTCGGATATGGCGCCCCGGCCAAGGGAAATACCCTGTTAAACTATTGTGGTGTTGGCAGAGATTTCCTCGATTACACGGTGGATCGCAGCCCCCACAAACAAGGAAAGTTTTTACCAGGGACGCATATCCCGATTCATCATCCAGACATGATTAGGGAAACCAAGCCGGATTACCTGCTGGTTCTGCCATGGAACTTGAAAGACGAGATCATGGCGCAAATGGTCCAAGTCCGGGAATGGGGATGTAAATTTGTTGTTCCTATCCCGGAGGTGAGAATATATTAATCCGCAGATTACACAGATTTCGCAGATGGATAAGAGAGATCCCAAAACATTTGCTATCATAGGGGCCGCCATGAAAGTGCATCGAATTATGGGGTGTGGATTCCTGGAAGCTGTGTATCAAGAGGCATTAGCCTCTTGAATTTGAACTTCGACATATTTCATTTCAACGGGAGACAAGTTTGGCTGTAACTTACAAAGGGAAACAATTGGGCACGTCATATCGTGCTGACTTTTTATGTTATGATTCAGTAATAGTGGAAGTGAAGGCATTGACTCAACTGTCTGGTACGGAAGAAGCTCAAATCATAAATTATCTCAAGGCTACAGGATTAGATATCGGGTTGTTAATCAATTTTGGCAAAGAAAGTTTACAATATAAACGTTTTATTTTTTCTACTAAAAAATCTGCGTAATCTGTGTAATCTGCGGACATGTTTTTTACTGAAACCAAACTGCAGGGCGCCTTTATCATCGAACCCGAGCCTATCGAGGATGAGCGGGGCTTTTTTGCCCGGTGCTGGTGTAAGAAAGAGTTCGAAGAGCATGATCTGAATCCACATCTGGTACAGTGCAATATTTCTTTTAACAAGAAGAAAGGGACGCTCAGGGGCATGCATTATCAGGTAGCCCCGCATGAAGAGGCAAAGCTTGTCAGATGCACCATGGGCGCGATTTACGATGTAATAATTGACTTGCGGCCCGAGTCACCGACCTTCAAACAGTGGGTAGCTGTCGAACTCACGGCTCTTAACCGTAGGATGCTCTATGTGCCCGAAGGGTTTGCCCACGGATTCCAAACCTTGGAAGATAACACCGAGGTCTTATACCAAATGTCCGAGTTTTATCATTCTGAATGCGCAAGGGGGGTGAGGTGGGATGATCCAGCTTTTGGGATCAAGTGGCCGGATGGCAATCGGATAATCTCGGTTAAAGATTTACAATATCCGGATGTTGACTCATGAAGCGCGTACTTTTGACAGGCGCTAACGGTTTTATCGGGCGGCATACTATCCCTTTATTATTAGAACGCGGTTATGAGGTGCATGCCGTTTCTTCAGGGGCAGTGCCAGGAGGTGGTTCAGGTATTTTCTGGCACCAGGCAAACCTGCTTGATACTGGGCAAGTAACAACGCTGATTGCTGAAGTGCAGCCAACCCAACTGCTCCATTTTGCTTGGTATGCTGAACCTGGAAAGTACTGGGACTCACTTGAAAATTTTCGTTGGGTTCAGGCCAGCCTGGGTTTGTTACAGGAATTTTATGACCATGGTGGGCAGCGAGTCGTCATGGCTGGGACCTGTGCTGAGTATGACTGGAAATATGGATATTGTTCCGAAGAGATCACGCCTCTCGCCCCGGCGACATTGTACGGAACTTGTAAACATTCTCTCCAGGCCATGTTGAATTTTTTTTCCCAAAAAACCGGGTTGAGCAGTGCCTGGGGGAGAATTTTTTTTCTTTACGGTCCCGATGAGCATCCGGACCGGTTGGTTTCGTCAGTAATATGTTCCCTGCTGGAGGGTCGGTCTGCCCGTTGTTCGAATGGCAACCAAATCAGGGCCGTTCTGCACGTGGAAGACGTT
>CAYWMZ010000362.1:0-3242 GCA_964459485.1 uncultured Desulfocapsa sp.
TCGCCTAAGACAAGATTTAATCTAGGATGAAACCGGATAAATTCATCTTTGAAACGTAGCCCGCTCTCGTTGAGGATGGAGTTTCGATCCCAGTGGATGGCGATTACGTTATCAAGATTTCCCCCCTGTGCCAGACCTTTGGCCCAGAGTTCTTCAACCTGCTCCACATAGCCAAAGGTTCTGGCTTGGGAGATCTCTTTGATAAATGTGTCAGCGTTAAGATCAAGGGTATAGGACTGGGTCTGGATAAAAGAGTCTTCAAAGTGGATCTCTCCACTGACTTTGAAGCCTTCGTAGGGGCTGATTCGTATCTCGGAATCACCTGCTGTAAAAACGAACTCTTTGGTGATGCGCAGAACCTTACGCATGGCCTTCTGTTTTTTGAGCCCTGCCCGTTTGAGGAGCAACATGAAGGGTGCTGCACTACCATCCATAATGGGTACTTCAGCACCGTCAATTTCAATATTTGCATTGTCCACCCCATAGCCCTGAAGGGCCGCCATAAGGTGTTCGGTGGTTGAAACGTACATTTCCTTGTCGGCAATGGTGGTGGCAAGTCTTGTGTCTACAACCTTATCCATACGAGCCGGAATACCGTTTTTATCATCAAGGTCTGTTCGGAAAAAATGAATTCCAGAATTTTCACTGGCTGGTCTAATGGTGAGGTTCACCAGATCGCCAGAGTGTAGACCGACTCCATAGCAACTCGCTGCTTTTTTCAGGGTGTATTGATGGGGGTCTAATGAAATGGATGGCATTGTTGATCCTTATATATGAATAAAATAGCGTGTTTCACAAAGTTTCACGCTTTTATATATGCAAAAAGCATACCATGGTGCGAGGTCGCATTGTTCTGGCTGGATATGCTAGAAAATTTTCGTAGAATAGGTGACTTGTTGCTGTGTCCGAGTTTTGGCACTTTTAGCATTCTCTGTGTCTGTAATGACACAAGCGGGTGAAAATTGACATCTTTTTACTGAGAGCCTGTATCTTTTCAAGGGGAGATATGGGAGATACTCTCTTTTACGAAGTTTGCGAGTTTCTGCTCCTGCTGCACGGCCATTTGCAGGGAGAAGCAGGGGAGAGGGAAGTCGGCTTCTTTAAATTTCACCAGATCCTTTTCGGTGGTGATCAAGCCCTTAGCATGGCTCTTCTCTGCTTGTTGGATAATTTTCTCCATAAGAGATGGAGTAAATGCCTGATGGTCTTTGAGGGGCATAAATCCTGAGAGGGTAATATGATTGGCTGCGAGGGTTTTCTGGAAGAGGTGTGGTTGAGCTATACCACAGAATCCAAAGAGTGGTGAGGGGAGGCCTGAGAGCTCAAGTGCGCTGTTGTCCTTGAGAGCTCGTGCTCCTATGGCCTCATAGGAACAGAAGAAAACAGGTTTTCCTGGAAAACGCTCTTGGAGGAGATCTGCAAATTTTGTCGCACGCTCTTTACGCTGTTCCGTCATTCCAGTGAGTATGAATGCATCACAGCGTTTCAGAGCAGAGACGGGTTCACGAAGATCACCTCCTGGAAATACCCTGCTGTTTCCGGCAAGGCTGGCTGCGCTGAAGAGAACGAGGTCGAGATCCCGTTTCACCGCCATATGCTGAAATCCATCGTCTAATATAAGGATATTGCAATTCAGCTTTTCTATGGCGTGGCGACAGGGGAGAATTCGCACGATACCGGTGAGTACGGGGATACCAGGAAGGGAGGCTGCGAGAAAGCATGGTTCGTCACCTGCGGCCTTGGAATCCATCAGGACGCTTTTGCCATCAGAAACCACGTTCACCTTATTACCCGCAGCGCCACCGTATCCTCTGGAAATAATGGCTGGCCGGAGGCCCTGCTGCTGTAGTTGTCTAGCCAGCATTGCCACAAGGGGTGTTTTGCCCGTGCCGCCCATGGTGAGGTTGCCCACCGAGATAACAGGAACCTTGAGGGTGTGTCGTTTTCTCACTTCTTTGAGAAACAGAGATTCCCTGAATTTCATGACACTGCCGTAAAGCGGGCTGAATGGACGACCAAACAGATAAAGGAATGAGAGTTTTTGTGACATGGTTTCGTGGGCTATGGGCAGAGGTGTCTTTTTTAAATGATTTTGTGGAGGTGATGGCAACAAAAAGATTGCGTTCTTTTATGTTTCATGTTGCTCACACGTTCATTTTTGACTAAATGAGCTGAAAATGATACTAACATTTGTAGAGAGTGTCAGCTCTGTTTTCGGTTCTCTACTCTTTTTTTGTAACTGTGCCCATAAGGGTTAAAGATAAAATCATTAATTTTCTGGAGAAAATTATGCGTTTAGGATTACAAAAAAGCATTTTTGTAGCAGCTGTCTTAGGATTCAGCATGATCCTGCCCATGACAGGCTTTGCTGGTGATACCATTAAACTTGGTGTTGCCGGAGCCCAAAGTGGCGATCTTGCATCCTATGGTTTGCCCACCGTTAAAGCGGCTGAGCTTGTGGTTGCCATGTATAATGCCAAGGGTGGCATAAACGGCAAAAAAGTTGAACTGCTCATTGAAGATGATGTCTGTAAACCTGAAGTTGCCACCAATACAGCCACTAAGCTTGTCACCGATGGCGTGGATGTGGTACTTGGTCATATATGTTCCGGGGCCACCAAGGCAGCTCTTCCCATCTATAAAGAGGCTGGTGTTGTTGTTATGTCCCCTTCAGCCACTAATCCCGGTCTGACCCAGTCTGGTGACTACCCCAACTTTTTTAGAACCATCGCTTCCGATGATGCCCAGGCCAAGACTGAAGTTGACTTTGCCATAAATGTTCTTGGTGCCAAAAAAATCGCTGTTATCCATGATAAGGGTGATTACGGTAAAGGGCTTGCCGAATTTGCCAAGACCTTTATTGAGCAGTCAGGAAAGGCTGAGGTTGTTCTCTTTGAGGGTGTGACTCCCGGTGCCGTTGACTACACTGCAATTGTTCAGAAGATTAAACGAAAAGGTGCCGATGCTGTAATCTTTGGTGGATATCATCCCGAAGCTTCCAAGATCATTTCAATGATGAAGAAGAAACGTATGAAGACCACCTTTATCTCCGATGATGGTGTAAAGGATGACACCTTTATCAACGTTGCTGGTAAGAACGCCGAAGGCGTTTACGCATCCGGTCCCCAGGACAACTCGGCAAATCCCATCTCCGTTGAGGCCATTGCCGCCCATAAAAAAGCCTACGTATCGCCGGCCTGTTACCCGGCCTGTTGCTGATCATCATGTTGAGCATGTACAGT
>CAYWMZ010000363.1:0-3239 GCA_964459485.1 uncultured Desulfocapsa sp.
AACGATTTTTCCCTTCATGAAATGAAATTCGCCCCCAGCGGCAAGCGTATCGCCGTGATTGGCGGTGGCCCCGCAGGACTTGCCGCCGCCACAGCTCTTGCCAGATTCGGGCACCGGGTCACCGTTTATGAGGCCAAGCCGGAACTGGGAGGGATGCTACTCTACGGGATTCCCGATTTTCGGGTCTCACCGGATCTGGTTCGTGATGAGATCTACAACATTATCCGTTCCGGGGTTCAAGTGGTGTGTAACAGCCGTCTTGGCAAAGATATCCACCTCACAGATCTACGCCAAGACAACGATGCAGTGATCATCGCCATGGGCTGTTACCTGGAAAAATCCCTGGCCATTCCGGGAGAGGATCTGGACAATGTCTACTCGGGTCTGGAGTTTATGATCCGCTCCAATGAAAAACGGCCCTACCCTGTAGGAAAACGGGTGGCCGTTATCGGCGGCGGCTTTACGGCCATGGATTGCAGCCGCACCGCCCTGCGCCTTGGGGCCACCGAAGTGATCAACTTTATCCGCCGTACCGAGGAGGATATCGCAGTCACCAAGGAAGAGATCTTTGAGGCCAAAAAAGAGGGAGTAAGCATTACAGGCCTGGTCTCTCCGCTGGAAATATCCAAAAACGGCAGCGCCCTCTCCATCCGCTTTGTCCGAAACCGCCTGGTGGGCAGTCCCGATGGCAAGGGCAGAAAGGCAGCCCCCCTGGAAGGCTCCGATTTTACCAAGGAGGTGGATAGTGTCATTGTGGCAATAGGTCAGGACCCAGACCCTAGCCCCACTGGCAAAGCCATTTCCGACCTGGATTTTGACGCAGCAGGATGCGGAGGGGATTCGGGATTTTTTATGGCTGGTGATTACAAACAGGGTGCCAGCACCGTGATTGAGGCCATAGGTCACGCCCAGAAGGTGGCTGTACACTGCGATGCCTATCTTATGGGCCGCACCCGCAGTGAATGGCAGGTCACCTGCAAACCGGCCCGGGACACCAAACGGGAACGTGCCTGGGATTTTCTTGAGAAGAATCATATGCCCACCCTTGAGCTGGAGGAGCGTTTCAGCGCACCAGACACCGTGGTGGAGACCGGGTTCACCGAAGATACAGGCAGGGAAGAGGCCTCACGCTGCTATCTCTGCAACCTGCGCTACGCCATTCATATCCCGGACTGTATCTACTGCAGGTGGTGTATCGATCTCTGCCCCCGGAACTGTATCCACCTCACCTCGGCCTTCACCGATAAACCAAAAGACGATTCGAGCTGCAAGATCACAAAGACCCGAAAATGGAACAAGACCGCTGCCATCATCATCGACAGCAAACGCTGTATCCGCTGCGGAGAATGTCTCAAGATATGCCCCACCCAGTGTATCCATGTCACCAAAATCGGCCTCCACAACAGACTCCTCCCACAACCAGCCCAATAAATGCCCATGGACAAGCAAGAACACTATGTAATTATCGGTAACGGGGCCACTGCCAACAGTGCCGCATCCGCACTCCGTAGAGGGGATAAAGATTCACGGATCACCCTGATTTCCAATGAATTTTTCCCCTTTTACCATCGGCACCGACTCTGTAAATTCATTGCAGATGAACTGAGCGAAGAGGAACTTGCCGTAAAATCAACCGCCTCCTATAAGGCCGAGGCCATCCGCCTCCGCCTGGGTCAGGAGGTGGCCAAGATTGATTTTGAGAGCAGGACTGTATATCTCAAGCATATGGAAAAGATCCAGTTCTCCAAGCTGCTGCTGGCCACAGGCGGCAGGCCTCGAATCCCTGAGATCTACGACTCCTACCAGCAGCACTTCAGCTTCCTGAAGACCCTGGCCCATGCCAAACAACTGAAACAGCTGCTGCCCGACATCCAGCGGGTTCTCATTATCGGCGGAGACCTGATCAGTGTCAAGGTGGCCAAAACCTTTCGCAAAATGGACAAAGAGGTGCTCTTTATAGTAGATGAGGGTGCCTTCTGGCCCCTTCACCTGGACAGTGGGCAGCAGGCCGATTTCAAGAATGCCCTGGAAAAACTGGGCATTGAAGTGCTTGACAATGATGCACTCAAGAGTGTGGTCAAAGAAGCGGCCAACAACTTTACCATCACCACCCGGGAGGGACTTAAGCTTTCAACCGATCTTATCGGCTCCTTCTTTGGTCAGGTTCCCGATGTTGAGGTACTGATGGGTTCCGGTCTCAATGTGGAACGGGGAGTCATCGTCAATGAATTTTTAGAGACCAATATCACAGATGTGTATGCAGCTGGTGATTGCGCTCAGGTCTACAACCCAGGGATTAAAAACTACTGGGTCTCCATCGGCTGGCACAACGCCATACATCTGGGTACGCTGGCCGGGGAAAATATGCTTGGAAAACGGGGCAGCACCGATCTGCCTAAAAAGGATCTCTTCTCCATTGAGGGGATAGAGGTCCGCACCAACTGGTGGAAGGAACAGTAGATCTATGACACAACAGAGCGACGCATCCATAGATGTCACCGTGGAGATCTGCGGCAGTGCCGGAGACGGCTCCATTGCCGCAGGCCAGATACTGAACCATGCAGTCACCTTTCTTGGCTACCATGTCATGAACTTTGACTCCTTTCCCGCCGAGATCCGCGGCTTTGGAAAGTCGGTGGCCCACACCCGGATCAGCAACAGCCCCCTGCACACCCCGGGTAAACTGGTGGACTGTCTTATTGCCCTCGACGATCCTCACTCCATTCCCCACCTGGCCCTGTTAAAGAGTCATGGAGTCGTGATCTACGACAACAAACCCATGGATTACCATGAAGAGGACAAGGCGGTGGCCGGATTTATAGAACCCGGTATGATCGGCTACGGCGCCCCCCTGCGTGAACTCTCCATCATGGCCCTCAAATCATCAAAGTCCCGTAATATTGTGGCATTAGGGGTTACGGCCAGCCTCTTCCGTATCCGTCGGGAGGCCTTCCACTTTGCCATCGCCAAACGTTTTAAGGGAAAAAGTACGGCCCTGATCGAGGCAAACTGGAAGGCCTTTGATCTTGGCTATGCTTACGGGGCCAAATTGGATAAGGCCGATCCCGTTGACTTTGGCAACAACTCCTTTGGCACAGAAAAGGATATTGCCGTTATCTCCGGCAATGAGGCGGCGGCAAAAGCCTGTCTGGATGCGGATCTCAGGCTCTACGCCGGATACCCCATCACCCCGGCCACCAAGATTATGGAGATCCTGGCCAAGGAGCTGCCCAAACAGG
>CAYWMZ010000364.1:0-3237 GCA_964459485.1 uncultured Desulfocapsa sp.
CCACCAGCCAGCGTTCCGATGGCCTCCATCTTCTGGGAGTGCCGTAACTGATGTTCGGTTTCCCGCTGTTTGGTCTTATCAAGCAGAGTGGTGACTATCCCCAATACCTGCTCCTCCTCTCCTTTCACGGCGCTCTTATGGAAGATTACGGAATTGACAACCTTGCCAAGACAATAAACAATCCCTTCAAAGGTCTCTTCCCGACCATGGCCAAGGACAAGTCGATCTGCCTCCCTGTTTTTTTCACCAATCCCAGGGCCCAGCAGACCATAGTAGTCAAAGGCTACAGAAGGATCGAGATTTACCCCGAAGAATCTACGAAAGGCAAGATTGGAGCCCATAACCTTTCCCTTGTGATCCTGCATAAAAAGAGGGGCAGGAATGGCATCCACTAATCGCTGATCAAAACAGAAGGTATCTTCACTAAGGGGGTCACTCTTATCCATCGCCTATTGCACCCTTTGATATACAGCTTCGATTTTACTGTAATTATCCAGAAACAGATCCACCACATAGGGGTCAAAATGAATTCCTCGCTGTTCCACAATGACCTTTTTGGCCTCACTGAGAGGCCAGGCATCTTTATAGGGCCGCTTTGATGACAGGGCATCAAAGACATCACACAGGGCAGCTATTCGTCCAGGAAAGGGTATTTCTTCTTCCTTGAGTCCAAGAGGGAATCCGGTACCATCCCATTTTTCATGGTGGGTGAGGGCTATGAGGTGGGCCATATTCATCAATTCATTATCTGCTCCGTAAAGCAGATCGGCTCCAATCAGGGTGTGACGCTTCATCTCATCAAATTCATCGGGGGTAAGGGATCCCTTCTTGTGCAGTATGGCATCACTGATACCGAGTTTGCCAATATCGTGCATGGCACTGGCATGGAAGAACAGGGTCAGCTCGTGCTCCTTCATCCCGTGGGCCCGGCCAAGAATCACACAGTAATGAGCCATACGGGTAATATGACGACTGGTCTGATGATCGTGATACTCTGCGGCCTGCACCAGGCGGTTGGTTATTTCGATCTGGGTCTCCCGAAGTTCACGGGACCGTTCAAGGACAAGATCCTCCAGCTCATCCTTATGCCGTCGCAACTCACGCTGGGCCATACAGAGGGAAATATGAGTCTGAACCCGGGCCTTCACAATTACCGGGTTCACCGGCTTAATAATATAGTCCACTGCACCTAGCAGAAAACCACGGGTCTCATCCTTCTCTTCGTTCATGGCTGTGACGAAGATAATGGGGATTTGCGCCGTCTCTGGCTGTGACTTTAAACGCTTGCACACTTCGTAGCCGTCCATTCCCGGCATCATCACATCAAGCAGGATCAGATCGGGGAGTTTTTCCATTGCAGCCTTAATGGCATCAAGACCACTGGTGGCAACCACCAGCCTGTAATTATCCCGCAGGGCTCCCACCAAGATTTTGATATTGGCCGGAATATCGTCCACAAGCAAGACAGTATTTTGTGTTTTGCTCACTCTCCTTCCCCCTGTTTCCGAAGCCCCTGCTCGATAAGAACAATAAATTTCTCGGCCTTTTCAAAGTTGTAGTTGCACAGATGGTTTTCCATTCGGGTCATCTCTTCCTCCACCCCCTGTCTGCGGAAATTTGACTTCTTTTCCTTCCAGAAATCTTCAGCCATGGGGTCAAACTCCTCCACCATAATCCTTAATTGAGCCAAAGTTTCCAAGAGTTCATCACGATCAACTGCGGTGAGAGGTCTGGTTATATCCTCTTTTGTGGACTCGGCACACAGTTTTTCAAGTACCGCCACCGCCTCCCCAAGATCTTTTAACGTCTCTTTGATCTTCCTAAGGTAGCCCACAAACTGAACCTTTACGAGTTCCAAATCGACGTCTTGCTTCCCGTTAATCTTTGCGACAACCTCATTCAGAAACAGTTCTAGTTCCAGGCTCACATCCTGGAGTCGATGGGCCGACAGGTTGGCAGCGGTTCCCTTTAAGGTATGGGCCTCCCGAGAGGCAGCGGCCACACTGGTATTAAAAATTTCCGGCAACCTTTCGATAACACCATTCCCAAAGGAAAGAAGATCCACAAGCATACGCACATAGGCCCCAATATTCCCAGCCATTCTGGCAACCCCTGAGTGCACATGAACTCCTGGCAGGCTCTCCGGAATTTCAAGACTCCCCTGGGGAAGCAGGAAGGAAGTCTCTTTTTCATGGTAAAGTGTTTCCATGTGATCTGGACGGGTCCACCGGGTCAGTACGGTAAAGAGCAATTCCGGGGTGATAGGTTTGGCAACATAGTCATTCATACCAACATCCATACATTTCTCACGATCACCCTGCATGGCATGGGCTGTAACGGCAATAACAGGGAGGTCGGCAAGGGCTGGATTGGCACGAAGTGCCTCCGTTGCCTGAAAACCATCCATCACCGGCATCTGCACATCCATCAAAACTGCATCAAACTCATCGCCCCGATCCTGGAGAATATGAACGGCCTCCTGGCCGTTGTTGGCAATTTCAACGATGATGCCCACGCTCTCAAGAAGTTCCCTGGCCACGTTTTGATTGATACGATTGTCCTCAGCCAGTAAAACCCGAACCCCGGCAAGCTGTTCGGAACTGACCACTTCACGCACCACCTCACGTTCATCAAGGCCTGCATGCATCGCCTCGGGATAGTTAAATATCTCCATGATTGTGTCAAAGAGCAGCGACTGTTTCACCGGCTTGGTAAGGAAGTAATCAACCCCAGCCTCCTTGGCCATCGCCACCTCCCGATCGCCGCCAAAGGCTGTCATCATGATGATGGGGACACTCTCCACTCCAGCCATGAGCTTAAAACTCTTCACACACGCTATGCCATCCACCTCGGGCATACGCCAGTCCACCAGAATAAGATCATAATGGGGGGCGTCCTCTGCCGTCAAACACTGTTGACCAGCCTTACAGGAGGAACACACATCAACATGGAAGTGAAACGACTCAAGCATCTTTGTGGTAATACAGCAGGCAGTGGCGTTATCATCTATCACGAGCACCCGCAGGCCACGGATGGTGGCAGGAACCACATACTGGATCTCCCGAGTAACGGACTGCCGGGTAAATTCAGCGGTGAAAAAAACAGTTGTTCCTTTACCTAGAGTACTCTTAACCCATATCTCCCCGCCATGGAGATTCACCAGGCGACGACAAATTGAAAGCCCAAGGCCGGTTCCTCCGTATTCACGGGTCATAGAACCATCGGCCTGGGTAAAGG
>CAYWMZ010000365.1:0-3235 GCA_964459485.1 uncultured Desulfocapsa sp.
GGGGGCCAGGGCTATCATGGTGGTGAGGGTACCGGACAGATCGGCGAACATGATCTCTTTGGTACCGGTGAGTACAGATTTCCTGATATCGTCCCCGCCCTCCTTGTAATGCCGCTCGATATTTTCCATGACCACAACCGTATCGTCAAGGAGCAGGCCCAGGGCCAGAATAATAGCGGTGAGGGTCACCACATTAAACTCTATCCCCACTATCCACATAAGGGCGATGGTTGAGGCATACACCATTGGAATAGTGGCCAGAACGACCACCACCTGGCGAAAACTAGCCAGAAAGAAAAATACCACTATGGTGGACATGATAATGGCATCCCGCAGAGAATCGAACATATTCTCCGTACTCTGGACAATGGTATCCTTCTGGGTATCGGTGATCTCAAAATGTAGACTGGGGTACTGTTGCTTCATCTTCTCCAGTTTTTCTTCCACACCACCTATGGTGTTTAACACATCGGCTCCCAGACCACGCTGTACCGACAGGGCGATGGACTCCTTCCCGTTTCCGTAATAGGCAGAACTGTTTTCATAATGACCGAAATAGATTTCGCTCACATCTCCTAGGCGGACATCCGGTGTGAGCCGGAGCTCTCGCAAGCCCTGTAGCGTCTCCTCCTTCCCAGGAGATCTTAATAAATAACGGCTCTTTTCGTTTGTGATAAAACCAATGGCATAATCCTTGTTATTACTCTGCAAACTTGCCAGTACAGTGCCAAGCCCAAGGCCGTACTGTTCCAGGCGTTGCTTATCAATTATCACTTGCAGCTCTTTTTTATAGCTGCCAAAGACATCCACGTTGGCAACCCCTGGAGTCTTGAGAAGGCTGCGACGCAGGCTGGTTTCCGCTAGTTGCCGGATATCTGTCAGGGGAATGGAGTCAGAACTGATTCCGATCACCACAACGGGTGCTGTGGCTGCCGAAATTTTATGGATCTGGGGTTCTTTGATATCAGGGGGCAGGAGGGAGCGAATCTTGTTTATGGAGTTGGTGACATCACTTGACGCCATATCCAGATCTTTACTGTATTCAAATTCGGCCCGAATGACAGAGACCTCATCTATGGTGGTTGAAAAAACCCGTCTGATCTTATCCAGAGTGTAGAGTTCTTCTTCAACCACCACGGCGACATTGGCAGCCAGACTCTTGGCAGAGCCACCCGGCTGGATTATCACCACTGCAATCTCCGGATAGTTGGATTCGGGAAAGAGTTTGCGATCAATTTTCTGATAGCCTGCAAGCCCTAAAAAGACAAAAAGGGCCAGAAAGGAATAGATAAAATAGGGCCGCTGAAGGAGTCGCTCGATAAAACTTTTATTCATTGGCCCTGCTCCCGTGAACCAGAACCCTGCCAAGCCCCGGCAGTAGACAGAGTTTTGCATCACTTGCCACCGCCACCGGAGATACGGGACAGGGCTCGACTAGGGCGTAGTCTCTATTGGCTGCAATAACCGATACGGAAGATGCGATAAACACTCCATCTGCATAGCCCATCACCTGCACCCCCTCTGCCCTCTGTAGCAGGGCATCGAGGGGAATACGGCAACCGGAACCGGAAAAAGTGAGCAGGTCAATATTCACATAACTGTTATTGGGCATGGTGAGGGGGGCATCAAGTGCAATCTCTGCAACTGAGAGACCATTTTGAGCATCACTGTATAAATTGCTGATGTGACCAATTTTGTTACCCTTAATAAAGGTCTCCTGCCCCTTTTGTACCGAAACTGTGGTGGGGACATAACTGAATGTGAGCTTTTGCTCCAGAGAGTTAATGGAAAGTAGAGCCTTTCCGGGGGCAGCAAGATCGCCAATATGCACAAAGAGAGTGCCCACCCTGCCATCAAACGGGGCCTGAATATTGAGATAACTGAGCTGTACCTGAAGGCCGTTGATCTTCTGCCTGGTGGCTTCTAAGGCCGCCTGCTTTGTTACATAGGCAACTTCTGAGGCCTCAAATTTTTCACGGGCCAACCCTCCGGCCTCAAAGAGGGCACGGTTCCTCTCATTCAGCCTCTTGCTGTACAGAACATCCTGTTCCTGGGCTTTTAGGCTGGCCTGTAGTGACTTGATACTTGAGACAAGTTCCAGGTCATCAATCTGCAACAGGAGATCTCCTTTTTTCACAGCCTGATCTTCCCGAACCAGAATCTCTGTTATACGGCCACTGAGCTTTGAAGCAATCTTTGCCGTATCACTGGCAAGCAGTTGTGCCAAGAAAGGACGAGTCTGCTTCAACTCTCCTGTTGTTGCGGAAACAACTTTCACCTGATAGGTTGGTGGGCTGGGGATCGGGGCATCCTTGACACTCTGCTTTCGCTTTTTAAGGAGCATGGCAGCACTGCCCAGCAGCGCAATGGTCAAGACCAGTATTAGAATCTTCTTCACTTATTTTCTCCCTTTTCCAGCAGATAGTCCAAATAGAAACGACCACTATAGTAGCTATAACGTGCCGTAATGGTACGGCTTAAAGCCAGTTGATTACGTGCCTTGGCATAGAGCAGATCATTGAGGTCTGCGGCCCCTTTCTCAAAACGGATCTCTTCGATGGTCTCAGTTTCCCGGGTCAGGGCAAGCTCTGTCTCGGCAGAAGAGAAATCATCCAGGGCCATCTCAATTTTAGTGTCCGCCTCTCTCAAAGCCCTCTTTAACTCAAGTTCGGTTATCAGCCGTTCCCTGCGGCTCTGCTGTTTTTGGATAACCGCTTTCTCTTTTGTGGAATTGCGGGAACCAAAATCAAAGAGCGTCCACTTCAGATTGACAACAGCCTGCCAGTTCTCTGCACTATTCCACTCCCCTTCTTCCGGATGAGTGGAGTCATTTGGCCCAAAATTCTGGCCATAAAAGCCGTTGAAGACCACCTGGGGATAATAGCCGGAACTGCTCTTCTCAACCAACTTGGTCTTCTTTTCCACATCGAGGGTGGCAGAACGGTATCGATCAAGTTCTTTGATATCTTTTTGGTATTTAACGGTGGCAGCCAGAGGCATCTCCATGGAAAACTCTTCCAGGGTATCTATCCCGTCACTGTTTAACAGAGTGGCAAGAGAGTCTTTTACAATTCTGATATTGCCTCCAATCTGGCGCAGCTTGACTCTGGCATTTTCCAGATCAGCAGCGGCCTTCAACAGATCAACCCTGGCATTTCTACCAAGTTTGACCTTAAGAATGATGTCATCATGGAGCTGTTGCAGGGCGGCATGATACTCTTTTTGTGCCCCTTGC
>CAYWMZ010000366.1:0-3208 GCA_964459485.1 uncultured Desulfocapsa sp.
GGCGTTTCATGATATCGGTGATGGTGTACACATGACGCACCTCCGGTTGGGCACGAAACCACTGGGCAAATGCGTCCAGCTTTTTTAGATACTTGGGGTCGTTTATTCCCCCTTCGCTACCGGCACTGAGATCCCAGTCGATGATTTCCAGGCCCGCCAGATGTTCTGCTGAAAAATCGGAGGCGATACGGAAGGGATAGCTGGTGTCAAAGTATTTGATAAACTCGTCGTTGAGGTAGATCCGTGAAATGCCGCTGCTGCAAAGGAGTATCATAGCGATCATTGACCAGAAGACAGGATTGCGATATTTGATAACAAATTCGGCCAAGGTGTTGAAGATAGAGTTCTGCTTAACCTGTTCTTTCTTAGTGCGTAAGGGCAGGACGGACATAAGGGCTGGCATGAAGAAGACAGAATAGAAGAGGGCAGCCATAACCCCCATGGCCACTATGTTGCCAAGATCTCTGAAGGGGGGAGCGTCTGAAAAGTTCATGCTCAAAAACCCAATGGCAGTAGTGACACTGGTGATGATGACAGGTTTAAGATTGACCCGGATAGAGTTCTGGATGGCTACCCGTTTTGAAGAACCGTTGCGCATCTGATGAAATGTGGTCACCAGGATATGAATGGAGTCGGCCACCGCCAGGGTCAGAATAATAATAGGGGAATTGGCAGAGGCCGGAGTAATCATGATCCCAAGCCAGCCCGCCAGGCCAAGTCCGGTAATGGTCGAGAATATGATGACTAGCAGCGTTCCGGCGGTGCCAAGAAAGGAGCGCAGTGAGAGTACTATCAGTAACAGGAGGAGCCCAAACATCAGGGGGATGAGGCTTTTCATATCCTTGGCCGGGGCCTCACTGAAGGCGCTGTCTATCATGACGCCACCGGTGAGATAGATATCCAGCGAGGGATATTTATCCTGCATCTGTTTATACAACGCCTTTGCAGCATTATTTATGGCATCAAGATCATATCCTTTGTCAGGTTTTATGATATTGACATTGATGGCCGTGACACTGCCTTCCCGGTTTATCAAACTGTTGAGGAGCATGGGTTGGGAGAGGGCTGTGTCTTTGATTGCTGCAATTTGGGAATCACTGAGATTTTTGGCGTCACTGATAAGATCGCTCACCATCAGATCATCGTCCTGAGCCTTGGTGTTCTGGTAGTTACTGAGCGAATCCACCCGGCTGGAATAGGGGAGCTGCCAGGCCTGTTCGGTGAGGAATTCTATAGCATCCAGAGTATTGCGTGTAAAGACATTGCCCGATTTTGGTGCGATGATATACAGGACATTTTCCACCTTGGTGTAGGTTCGTTCCAGTGCTTCCAGGGCCTTAAGCTGAGGGTTTTCCTTTGAGAAAAACATCCTGGAATCATTGGAGAATTCTAGAAAACGTATGCCGCTTGCAGAGACTGCGGCAAAGATAATAAATCCCAAAATAAGGAACCAGCGATAGCGGATGACAAATGTTCCAATCCAATGTTCGATTCTTTGCATAAAGGTTTCCGTGAGGGTTATTTCTGGACTGTTATGGCTCCGAGCAGAAGATCAAGGATCTTCTCACAGGAGAGACTGAGTTCTTCAACTGAATACATATTCATAAAGAAAGGGGTGTGAAACATCACCGTCGCCTCTTTAAAGGAGCAGGCGGTAATATTGATATCCATCGGGATAAATTCCCCATTCGCAATGCCCTGGGAGAGGATTTCTGCGATAAGTCTGTTTTTGACCTCACCCTGGGCCTGCACAAGATCGAGTCGTTCGTGGCAGATAAAATCAACCATCTCACGCATCTTTGGCTGTTCCTTGGCATATTGCCAGGTGATTTGGAGGGTTTTTTGAAAAAAAAGGTGGAGCTTCTCTGCACTGCTGGCCGCAGAGGATTTTACTATATCGTTGAGCTGGCTCTCTTGTTGTTGGAATATTGCAAGGGCCAGAACGGCCAGTATTTCATTCTTGCCATCAAAATAGCGATAGATATTGGCCGCTGACATGTGGCAGTCTTTGGCTATTTCCGCCATACTGGTTTTGGTGAAACCGTAATAGCCAAAACGTTTATTGGCGGCGTCAAGAATTTTATTTCGGGTCTTTGGGTCAGCCATAGTCAAAGAGTAATCAATAAACAGTGAATAAACAATAAAATATTCACCATTAATTTGTGGGTACAAACAAATGGTGTTTTACTTGTGGTTTAGGGGGCAGAAAAAGTTGAGGGAAACCTTCTAAAGAGAAGGTGCGAAGAAAAATCGGTGTTGAGTTAGGAGCTCACTCACCATATCACGGAATGATATGGTGAGTGGGGGGATATACGGTAGTTCTGTGCTGTATTTAAAACTTGATGGCACCATGGTAGGCCGTCTCGTAGATGGAAATAACATCTTCAAGACTTGGCTGCCGCGGGTTGTTTTCCACCGGACGGGTTACGGTAAGGGCGATTTTTGCCATTTCCGGAATGGAATCAAAGGGGATCTCCAGATCCTTGAGGGTGCCAGGAATCCCCACATCATCGTTCAGATTAAACAGGGCATCTACACAGAGGAAGGCCGATTCCCGCAGGGTGAGGTCGCTGGTGTTTTGCCCCAGTACCTCGGCCAGTACGGCAAATTTTTCCATATCGCCAATAAGATTATACTCAATCACATAGGGGAGCAGCACCGCATTTGCAAGACCGTGGGGCACTCCAAACATCCCTCCCATGGGATAGGCCATGGCGTGAACCAGGCCAACACCGGCAGTGGCAAGGGCCTTACCACCGAGCAGGGAGCCCATAAGCATGGCGGATCTGGCTTCAAGGTTGTCACCATTGGCATAAGCCGCCGGAAGATTGTCTGCTATAAGACCAATGGCCTCAAGGGAGTACATCTCGGAGATGGGGTGGGCCTGAGTTGAGGTGTAGGCCTCAAGGGCGTGGGTCAGGGCATCTATGCCGGTAAATGCAGTGACGTGGGGGGGGAGACTGAGGGTGAGTTCTGGATCAAGGATGGCTGCATCCGGATAGAGAGGATCCCCGTTCATTCCACCCTTGGACCCGGTTTTTTCATTGATAAAGACTGCTGTGAAGGTGACTTCGGCACCGGTTCCTGACGAGGTGGGTACCATAATCTTGGGTACTCCAGCCTTTTTGATAAGCCCAAGGCCTAAGTAATCCACAGCCTTGCCACCGTTGGTAATGAGAATGGCCACGGCCTTGGCCACATCCATGGC
>CAYWMZ010000367.1:0-3201 GCA_964459485.1 uncultured Desulfocapsa sp.
GGAGCACCACATTTATCAATATATTTCTTGGCTTTTTTACGATCTTTAAAGACCTTATATTTGGCCGATGGAATATGATATTTTTTAAGAAAATCTTTGGTGAAAACCTTGCTGCCCTCTAGAATAGCCGCATCCTGAGAAGGCCCAAATATTCGCAGCCCTTCCTTTTGAAAGGCATCCACAACCCCTGCAGTGAGAGAGAGTTCAGGGCCAATGACTGTAAGGTCAATTTTTTCCTTTAGGGCAAAGGCAACCAGGGCATCAACATCAGTAACACTGAGATCAACGCACTCTGCCATTCTTCTGATACCGGCGTTGCCTGGGGCACAGAATATTTTACTGACACGCGAACTTTGATGAATCTTCCAGACCAGGGCATGTTCACGCCCACCTGAGCCAACCACAAGTACCTTCATATTGTAACTCCTGATAGTGATAAATTAAAGAGAGTGCTATGGCCTACCTAGATACTTTTCCCTGCCAAGGAAATATTCTTGGCTACGAAAGGTCTAATCGAACAACTCGTTGAGGTAGGTCTTTCTAAAACCCTTTATGTGGATTTAAACGAAACGTTAGTTCCCTTCCCGATTCCATTCTATTCCCCAAAAGGGATTTAAATCTATTTTTTAGCTGATTATCATCGAAACGCAGCTTTGCTAAACTGGAACTATTCCGTGTCCATTATATGGGACGCCACAAATCCATCCATGGGGGCTCTGCTACGGCCGTCCAGGCCGCAGATGCCCAAATAATGGACACAAACAGCTCCTTCCCAAAAGTGGCTAAGCTGAGGATTAGTGGTAATTAGATTTTTTTAAGAGGATATTTTTTTGGACATACTCCCCCTACAGAATCATTTAACCGTCTCAATTTTGGAGACTTAGTCCCTTAAATCAAAACACCACATGATGAAATTCCACCTCATAAGAGGGTAAAACCCAACAATAAAACCACCTACAACATAGACAAAAGATTGACAATTCTGAAGAGATGGCTACAATGAATGAGTAGCCATTCACTATATATATTTTTATAATTTATTCAAGTACAAATATCGACAGTTTTTAGTGCCTTAAACCAATGAAAGCAGCAAATAAACATTCAAAAATAATCCGTTCTGCCACAAAAGTTTTTGCCAAGAAAGGATTTTTTAATGCCAGAATATCCGATATCGCCAAGGAAGCTAAAGTCGCTGATGGCACAATATATCTCTATTTCAATAATAAATTTGACATCCTCATCTCTGTCTTTGAAGAGGAAATTGGCTCCTTAATAGACCAAGTCAAAAAACTCCTTGACGCAGAAGATGATCCGAGAAAGATGTTGGAAGTATTTGCCAAAAAGCACCTGACTGCGATGAAAAAAAATAAGAACCTTGCTGAAGTTATCCAGATAGAACTTCGTCAAAGTGCCAAACTCATTAAAGACTACCGCAACAACAAGTTCAGTGAATATGTAAACATCATCTCATCGATCATCAAACTGGGACAGGAACGTGGAATCTACAGGAAATCCATCCGGCCAGGTATCGCCAAACGCGCCTTTTTTGGTGCCTTAGATGAGATCTCACGCATCTGGACCGTTGGCGTCACAACCCACTATACAGTAGAGGAAACGACTCAACAGGTGCTTGAAATATTCCTGTGTGGCATCCTCGAGCCTGAAGCCTCGCTCTATTAACGCTTATTCCGCCCCTATCTCTCATCTGTCAGGGTCTTGCTACTTCTCCCGACTCCACAGTAAAAAACAAAGAATATCATTGTCGGTTACTGTGGCCCAGGGTTCTTAGCTGTTTAGTTGAAAGTTGAGGTGTGAATAGATATCACCTCAAATTCTCTCGTTCCACCTGGGGTGCGTGCCAAGACATCGTCCCCCACTTCCTTGCCGAGGATACTTTTTCCCAAAGGGGAAAAGACTGAAATCGAACCTGTCTTCACATCAGCCTCCTCAGAGCCCAATAGTTGATAGGTAACTTCCTCATCGGTATCCATATCCAGAAGTTCAACCACCGTCCCAAAAACTACCCTGGAGCAGTCTACCTTCATGCAGTCTAAGACCTCTGCCCTGCCAAGTTTGTCTTTTAGATCCAGAATACGCCCTTCTATCATTCCCTGGCGTTCTTTAGCAGCATGATACTCAGCATTTTCTTTGAGGTCGCCATGCTCTCTTGCGACTTCGATGGCCTTTACCACCACATGTCTCTCAACGCGCTCAAGATTATTTAACTCTTCCTTCAATTTAGCATGTCCGGTCTTTGACATCGGGACGCGTTCTACCATTATATCCTCCGCATAAAAAAACAAACTCCTGAAAAGTTTTTCTCTTCAGGAGTGCTTGTAAACCAATGAAACATTGCCTACCATCTGTAGATCATGGAGAAAAACAGTTCGGCTTCCTCATATTCAGATCCACGTGTAAGCTCAACCGTGCTATTTAATAGAAAATGACGGTTCATTTCAAGGAAAATCTGCCCTCGGGCTTGATGATTATCATAACCACCTTTCTCGTAACCGAAGGAATATTCAAGTTTATAATAACTAGGGGCACTCCGCCCAAGTATATCATTTCCCAGTTGGTGTTCAAAAGAGAGCGTCAGCAGATGCTGCCAGTATTCCCTTGGGCTCCAATAGGGGTAATCGTCCGCTGCATAGAGACCAGTCACATCAACACTTTGACCAAGATTCCCTTCAGCATTTTTTGAATACTCATAGCCATAGCGTAACTGTAACAGGGTGGGCTCACTGGAAATAACATATGAAGTCCAGAGTTGGTATTTATTTTGATGGTTTCCATCTGAATACTCACTATAGCTGACTTCTCCTCCACCAAAGAGGCGTGGCAGGAAATCCACTGTCAAACCAGCTTCATACCTGGTTTGAGTTATGGCCTCAGCTACGGATTGGACGGTATCATCCACAATATTCTGTGACACCTCAAAACTTGCCAGCACAGTATCTCCGATCCTGCCATTCATCTGTACATCATAGAGTAGGCTGTTACCAAGTCCTCCGTCAAGGTGCTCGCTTCCTAAGGCAAAGACAAAATCAAGATCGTAAATTGGATTCCACAACAGTCGTGCATTGATGTGATTTCGCCATTGACTACTATCTCTCTCCAGAGACTGACTGTAAATCCGATTGAAGGTAAAGGAGAGTTCAAGTTTGAGACTGGGCATGAACCAGGAACTCAGTCCAAACCCAC
>CAYWMZ010000368.1:0-3200 GCA_964459485.1 uncultured Desulfocapsa sp.
TGGTTCTATGAGGGGCGCACGGTCCCTGGGCGCGGCCTTCCTTGATATCAGTGACAGTCACTCATATCAAGGAAGGCCTCGTCCAGAGAGAGTGGTTCTATGAGGGGCGCACTTTCCCTGAAAATCTCCATAATCTGCTTTGAGATTTCCTTGTACCTGGCCTTTCGTGGTCGTACAAAGAGTGCATGGGGGCAGAGTTTCATTGCACGGGCGGAGGACAGGGCTGAGCGAACTCCAAACTTTCTGGCTTCATAGGAGCAGGCTGCAACGACTCCTCGTCCCTTAGGGTCGCCCCCAACGATGAGTGGGCGTCCGGACAATTTTGGGTTGTCCATCTGTTCTACTGAGGCAAAGAAGGCATCCATATCAATATGGACTATATGACGGCGTGGGGGCATTGGGTATGGGGAATACTTTCCTGACTGTTTGCAGCGAAAAATTGTTTATATATCAGGACATATTATGCTATACACTATGGCGAATGTCTAAGGATAAATACGCTGTGATGGGAAATGTTTGAGGAGAAAGGGATATGCGTCAGATCTTAACAGCTAGTGAGCTCTTCGGTGGATTGGCACCGGAACATCTGGATGAAATAGAGAAGATTGCCATTATAAAAAAGTATGGTCGTGGAGAGGCGATATTTTTTGAGGGGGATCCTGGAATCGGATTTTATATGGTGGCCACAGGAAAGGTAAAAATATTTAAGACATCGTTCTCAGGAAAGGAACAGATCCTCCATATTTATGGCCCGGGAGAACCCTTTGGAGAGGTTCCTGTATTTCATGGACATCCATTTCCTGCAAACGCCATGGCCCTGGAAAAGAGCAGTCTTATTTTCTTTCCCCGTAAGGAATTTGTGGAGATGGTGCAGACCATGCCAACGCTTGTATTGAATATGCTGGCGGTGCTCTCCATGCGTTTGCGACGTTTTACGGTACAGATCGAGAATCTTTCGTTGAAAGAGGTACCAGCCCGCTTGTCCGGCTATCTCCTCTATCTTGCAGAAGAGCAGAATAACAGAGAGGAAGTGGTGTTGCAGATATCCAAGGGACAGTTGGCAAGCCTGCTGGGAACCATCCCTGAAACCCTATCCAGGATATTTTCTAGGATGAGTGATGAGGGATTGATTAACGTGAACGGAAAGACCATCAGTCTCCTAGATATAACGGCTTTGGAGGAGAGGGGGCAGGATTAGGCGGAACCTCTCTTTTTGCAGTGAGTTGCTGCTTTTTTCGAGGAGAAAGGGTGGTGGGCGCCCTTTTCCTTTCAACCGTGTTCTGAGCAATGCTCCCCTGTTCTTGTCGTGTTTGTGGGGGCACTGGTGGCAGTGTACCGCCAAAGAACATGCTCTTCAGATTGGTGAACTGGTAGCGTTTATCCTTTACTGTTACCAGGGGTGGAAGGTGGTAGCCCTCAAAAAAATCATAACCCTCTTTAAGATTTTCCCAGAAGTTGATCCATTTGGAATCCTTGTGAGAAGCCATATTCACTTTGGTCATCTTGAATGGGAAGATATGCACAGGAACCTGTTGCTGGCCTGAAATAATAGCTGACTCCACAAGGGCGTATATCTCATCCATGCGAAAGTCGGTCATGGCAAAACAGCCCACCGATGAGCAGCGTCCATGAACCATGAGCAGGCTTCCGGTACGCTTATAACTCTTATCATACTCGTTGGGAAAGCCCAAGTTGAAGGAGAGGTGGTAGTCGGAGTTGGGATTGAGTTGTTTGGCGGTGACCTTATAGAAACCCTCCGGCCCCTGTTTATCACCTTCCCGTATTTTGGGGCCAATGGTTCCGGATTGAAAACAGATGGTATAAGATTTAAAGAGGACGTAGGAAAAGCCCTTTCTGATCCACACTTCCAGTTGCTGTTCTGTTTTGAACAGCCGGATAAAAACAGGGTCTCCAAGGCTTAAACCTTTCTTTTTCATGGCCTGGATGAGTTTTGGCGCCACCCGTCTGTAGCAGTCCTGGGATTTGTTACTGGAAGGAATTGTGCTCTCCGTGGCCAATGCCTTTGGATGTGGCATAAAGCAAAAGAGAAACAGAGCACTGATAAGTAGAGGGATACGCATAGGCCTGGTCAAAAAAAAGAATTAAATAAACTTTTCGGGTTTTTTCTGCGTTTCTTACTGTTACGCTGAATAGTTACCTTTTCGGTATTAATTTTCGGTATCAAAAGTATAGAAGGCATGGTGTTGAAACTTGGATAGCTTGTTGATGTGCCCAGTTGTGACTCTTAACCAAAAATCCGTTTTTTTCAAGTTACCCTATAGTTTTTTTTAAGCAGGATAGTTTTAAAAGTCCAGAAAAATTGTAGTGTCTCAGGGAATAATATGCGGATTGACGAGCCCCGAAGGCCGGTTCCGGGAGGGGCCGGAAAGAGAATGATTTGATTGTTAATAGATGAAATTAAAAGAAAATTTTATTTAGTAAGGACTCGGAGGGCGCGTCGATGGAGTTATCCGGCCCTCGATCATGACGCTTGAGACCAAACATGGCCAGGAGGGTGTCATCCATGATAAGTTTGTAGCTCTGGGCCGAGATAATATTTCTGTTTACAGGGTTTATCAGTTTTGCGGTTATATAAAGGGTTCTATTGCTCATCGAGTACGTCCCGACCAGGACTGCTTGAACCGAGAGGTTCGGGTCGATTTGAGAGAGTTCCCGTGAGAGCATGGTTTCCCCGTCCCCTGGAGTCACCTCCATGGTATTGCGCAGGTTTATCTCCTTTACGGTGTAGCCCAACTGAACCATTCGGGTTCCAATGTGTGTTTGCAGGAGACGACCCATCTGGGAGGTGTGTTTCAGTTGACTGAGATCCACAAAGGTGGATACCAGTATTGCCTCTTCAGGGTGTCTTGGTCGTAGCGGCGGCATGGCAGAACTGCTCAGGTCATCGGCTATTGTGTTCCCAAGACTGATGAGATTGATATCTGCACCAAGGAGATTTTCCATACGGGTACCGTTCAGGGATGAACAGCCACTAAAGATAAAGAGGAAGGCTATCGTTAGAAACATCCTGGAAAATATTTGGCTTGCACTCATAACAGGACTCTTTCACTGGTGGTTTGAACCATCTTGATGGTCTTTCCGGTGGAAGGACTCTGGTAATGCCAGAAATCCGGGTCGTTAATATAGTAGATATCCGATGTACGAAAGAGATACTTATCGTCAGCCACCATTGATGTGGT
>CAYWMZ010000369.1:0-3198 GCA_964459485.1 uncultured Desulfocapsa sp.
TTACCATCAGCATTGAGGCCACAACCGGCGTCACTACCGGTATATCAGCAGCAGACAGAGCCCGCACCATCGAGGCCGCTGTCGCCCCTGATGCCAAGCCTGGTGATATTATCAGCCCAGGTCATATCTTTCCTCTTCGTGCCCGTAAGGGTGGGGTGCTGGTTCGCCTGGGACAGACAGAAGGTTCTGTTGACCTCTCCCGCCTTGCCGGATTGACCCCAGCCGGGGTGATTTGCGAGATCATGAAGGAAGACGGTACCATGGCCAGAATGCCCGATCTGGATCTGTTTGCAAAAGAGCATGATCTCAAGATCTGCACCATTGCCGACCTTGTGGCCTATAGGCTTCGAGAGGATATACTGGTGCACCGTGCTGCTGAGGCCCGTATTCCAACTGACCATGCCGGAGAATTCAAGGCTGTGGTTTATAGAAACGATGTGGATAATTTTGAGCACCTCGCCCTTGTGAAGGGGGAGATTGATCCTGACAAAAAGGTTTTGGTTCGAGTCCACTCTGAATGTTTGACCGGAGATGTGTTTGGCTCTGCCCGCTGTGATTGCGGTGATCAGCTCCATGCCGCCATGCGTATGATCGACCAGGAGGGGGTTGGTATTGTCCTCTACATGCGTCAAGAGGGACGTGGCATCGGCCTTGTCAATAAACTGAAGGCCTATACCCTGCAAGATGGTGGAATGGATACGGTTGAGGCCAATCACAAGCTTGGCTTTAAGGCCGATCTTCGTGACTATGGTATTGGGGCTCAGATTCTGCGGGATCTTGGTGTACGAAAGATGAGCCTCCTCACCAACAATCCCAAAAAGATCATCGGACTTGAAGGCTATGGCATTGAGGTGGTGGACCGTTTCCCCATTGAAATGGAAGCGAGTGAAGAAAATAAGGGCTATCTGCAATGTAAACGTGATCGCATGGGCCATCTCATAGAGGTCGATGAGGGCTGAGACGGTTGCTTACGATGTCGTATCAGTCTGGAAGTGAATGGCTTTCGCTGAATGATCTATTATTAAACAAGGACTTTGACAAAAATGGCGAATTATATTGAAGGAAACTTAAAGGCAGACGGAAAAAAATTCGGGATTATCGTGGCCCGTTTTAATTCCTTTATTTCAGACAAGCTTTTAGATGGTGCCCTGGACAGTCTGCTCCGCTCTGGTGCCGCAGATGACGATATTGATGTGGTACGGGTACCAGGTGCCTTTGAAATTCCGCTCATTGCCAAGAAGATGGCCACCTCCCAGAAGTACGATGCGGTTATCTGTCTCGGTGTGGTTATCCGGGGTGCTACTCCCCATTTTGACGTGGTTGTCAATGAGGTCTCTAAAGGTTCTGCCCAGGTTGGACTCGATACTGGTGTACCTATCATCTTTGGTGTCCTTACCACCGAGACCATTGAACAGGCCATTGAGCGTTCTGGCACCAAGGCCGGCAATAAAGGTTCCGAGGTGGCAGTGGCTGCCATTGAGATGGCAAATCTGATCAGTCAGTTTCAGTAGACAGCTGTATGGGCCTAGCCAGGGCATGCTCCATGGCGAGTGTCCCCATTTCCGTCAACTTTTAAATATTTGTATTGAATCTCATGGGTGTACGTCGTAAATCACGAGAGGCTGTATTGCAGTTTCTCTTTCAGGATGACTTTAAAGGTTTTGAAGTTGGATCAGATCAGAATCTGGCCCAGCGTTTTGCTGATTTCTGTACGCTCTATGATGTGCAGAAGAAGGCCCGCCCCTACGCCGTGGAGTTACTGGTTGGTGTCTATGGAGTAAAGACGGAAATCGATGCTGCCATCACGAAGCACGCGAGCAACTGGCGCTTGGAACGTATCGATGTGACCGATAGAAATATCCTGCGTATAGCCGTATATGAAATGATCCATTGCCAGGATGTCCCTTCCGAGGTTGCTATTAATGAGGCGCTGGAGATCGCTAAACGTTTCTGTGCAGCAGACTCTCCTGCGTTTGTGAACGGGATCCTCGACGCTGTGAAGCTGGATCTTTCACAAGCCTCATAGGTCTTGCTGGCTCCCTGTTTTGTGCGGTGGGCCCCGTCTCCCTGTCTGTTCCACTCGACATCTTGCATTTTTTTGTAAATCTGATTAGATCATTTACTGGTTTTCTGGATTCATTTCTTGCTCAATCTCTCAACCATTAGTGGTATGATATGGCACAAGTCAGCAAAAAAACACGGCCCGGCCTGAAGCAGGAGGCAACCGCAGTTCTTGGAATTTTCCTGTCTCTGTTTCTCTTTATTAGCCTCCTCTCTCCCTATTTTGTAGGGGAAGGTAACTGGGGGGGTGAAATAGGAACCCTGATCTCACAACTCCTCATCGGGATCACCGGCTGGGGTGCTTATCTGCTGGCCTCTTTATTGCTCCTCCTTTCTTTTCTGTTTTTCAGCCCCAGAATGTCCTACGAACGGTTGCCACAGATCACCGCAGGACTTACCGGGGCCGTCCTCTCCTCCTGCGCCCTGTTCTCTTCGCTTTCGTTAAATGGCTGGGCCACCATTGATGCCGGAGGGGTGGTTGGTGAGACCATCTTCACAGTAATGCAGTCGCTGGTTGGGGGGCCGGGCACGATTCTCTTTCTGTTGCTTATCTTTCTTGTCTCTATCATGCTCTCAACTCAGTTCTCACCCTATCAAGTCGGGGCCTTTTTGTGGCGTGTGGTCAAGAAAAGCGGACGTGCTTTTGTGGGCCTTGTGGCCTTTGGCAATGCAAAACGTATTGCCCATAAGGAAGAGAAAAAGAAGGTCAAACTTGCCGCCGTAGATAAACCAACTGCCAAAAAGACTGCTGGTGGCGGCAGTAAAAAGATAGAAAAGTCTGAAGCTTCCGGGCCAAACCTTGGCATGCCGGTGGTAAAAGAGTTGGTCAAGTCTCCAAAGACGGATAACGAGGATGAAGAATTTGCTGCGAGCCCCGTAGCCCGTGGAGATTGGAAACTCCCCCCCTTAAATCTTCTCGAAAAGAATGAGCAGGAGACGGAAGGGGTGGATAAAGAGGTCTATTATCAGATTTCCAAGCAGCTTGAACAGAAGTTGAAAAACTTCGGGGTCTCCGGCAAGGTTGTTGGTATTTCACCAGGGCCAGTGGTCACGACGTATGAGTATTCACCTGCTGCGGGTGTCAAGATCAATAAGATTGCAGGGCTTTCCGATGACCTGGCTCTTGGCCTCAAGGTG
>CAYWMZ010000370.1:0-3198 GCA_964459485.1 uncultured Desulfocapsa sp.
GGCGCAGAATAGCTTCTGGCGGTATACCGAGACTCATGGCGGATCGGACTCCTCGGCAGCACGACGGTAGTGGGAACTCTTGCGCAGAAAGGGTCGTTCAATAAGATGGTAGGAGAGAAAAGAAGTAAGGAGGATGCACAGAATCAGGGCAACAAAGGATGGCCAGGGATGCCCTCGAAAGAGATCAAGTGCCGTGAACACCTGGATAATGGGAAAGTGGTAGATGTAGACTCCATACGAGATATCCCCATACTTTCCCCAGTTGCCCAATTGGGGAAAACAGAGGGCAAAAGAGATAACTGTAATGGCCAGGGCCAGGGGATACAGTGCTGGTAAAATGGTATGTCCTTGGGCTGCCAGGAAGATCAGTGAGATCGGCAACAGTTTTGCAAGATGACGTTTAAAAAGTGGAAAGTAGAGATATATGGCACCCCCGCCCAGGAAGTAGCTGAGCTGTCCCGGCAGCTGTTTTGCAAGACTTAAGTAGAGATATGTGCCGCTGCTCTGTTGCAGGTTTAGGAAGATGGCGAAATAGCTGACCGATGCCGCGTAGAGCAGGCCCAGGATCAGCCATCTGTTCCATCTGCGTAGTAATAAAAAGATAAGTGGTACAGAGAGATAGAACATCACCTCGATCTTAATGGTCCACAGCGGGGCGTTGATCACATGGAGCGGATTGGCCATAAAAAGGGTGGGCATTGAGGCTTGAAAAAAGTTTGCAAAGCCCAGGTTCGCAAAAAGGTAGCGGAACCACACCGATGAGAGATAGAGTTCCCTGGTTGCATCTGCCAAGAGGGGAAGAAAGAGGGCAGACAGCAGTACCACGGTAAGATAGGCCGGATAGATCCGCCTGATTCGTTTGTTGAAATAGGAGAGGAGCCCTGACGAGTTCTGGTAACTTCTGAAGATAAGAAAGCCGCTGACCACAAAGAAGCAGTCCACCGCCACTCCAGAATAGAAATACCATTCAAAAGGCTGAAAGGCCAGGATACCACTCACCTCTCCTAAGTGGGACAGGCAGACGCTGAAGGCCAGAACAAGGCGTAGCAGGTCAAAATTGTTTTTGCGGGGGATATCGGTCACAGAAGGTTGCGGATAAAACCGTGCCTGGGCTATGGTGATCCGGCGTACCGGCTAAAGTGTATGGTTTCCTTTTCCGGCAATACTACCTTATTTGGAATAATTCAGCCATAGCCATGGCCTCTCTATGTTTTTGTGGATTGCAGCATAGCCAACATCTGCCTACCCGTTTTGTTACTGTCCTCCCTGGAGTTTAAAGAGGAATTTCAGGATCTTTTTGACCCTAGGCGAAAAGATCTTAGGCGATATATAGGAACCCGCCACCCGTTTGTTGATCTCGGTGAGCGTGGGATAGGGGTGAATGGTGCCAGCCAGGGAAGAGAGCTTCATGCCGCCATTGAGCACTGCAATCCATTCGCCGATCAGATCTCCGGCACGGGGCCCAAGGATCTGGACACCGATTGGCTTTTCCTTTGTGTCGAGGAGCAGTTTCAGTTTCCCCACCTCGTCCCCCTCGGCTATGGCCCGGTCATTTTCCTGGAATTTCTCTGTCCAGACCGTGTACTCAATGCCCGCTGCCTTTGCCTGTTTTTCATTCATGCCGATGGAGGAGAGTTCCGGCTCTGTGTAGGTACACCAGGGCATCCAGCGGGTGTTGATTTTGCGTGGCAGGTGGAATATGGCATTGGAGAGAACAATTCCCCCTTCATAGCCTGCGGCATGGGTAAATTGAAAGGCACCGTTGATATCACCTGGGGCATAGATATGCTTGTGTGAGGTGCGCATCCGGTTATCCACGACAATTCCCCCATCGCTGTAGTCAAGGTTGATGGCATCGAGACCAAGGTCTTCTATATTAGGGCGTCTGCCCTGGGCCAGAAGAATGGTGTCTGCACTCAGGGTCTCCGTCTCGGTTCCCTGCTGGAAGCTGATCTGTTTTTCGGCCCCATTCTCTTTTGCACCGGTAATTGTGGCGTTGAGATGGAAACTGATCCCCTCCTGTTCCAGGCTGTGCATGATCTCGTCTGCCATATCCTTATCCTCTTTACTGAGGATCTGGGCCGAACGCTGAATCACCGTGACTTTAGAGCCAAGGCGGCAGAAAGACTGGGCCATCTCAATGGCAATGGGACCTGCACCGAGTACGATCATACTTTTGGGAAGTTTCTCAAGTGAAAATATCTCTTTGTTGGTGATATAAGGGACATCGTTTAGGCTCTCCACTTTTGGGGTCGCAGGAGATGAGCCCGTAGCGATTACCCAGGATTTGGCCGAGATCCGTTTCCCATCCAGATTCACCACATGCTCATCTGCAAAAAAGGGAGAACCAAAGGCCACCTCAACGCCCAGTTTATTGAAGCGTTCCACAGAATCATGAGCCTGGATCACATCAATCACCGACTGAATACGTTGGGCCACCAGACTGTAGTCCACCGGGGGCGGCTCGATGCGGGGCAGTCCAAAACGTGCGCCCCGTTTCATATCATGATACACCTTGGCAGAATGAATAAGGGTCTTTGAAGGGACACAGCCAAAGTGGAGACAGTCGCCGCCAAGATGTGGCTCTTTTTCAATAAGCAGGGTTTTGGCACCGAGCTGGGCTGCCCCTGAAGAGACTGTGAGTCCGGCAGCTCCACCACCAATAACGCCAATATCGTAGTCGTATTTGCTCATGGTGTGCTCTCTTGTTTTCTGAATTTACTAAGGATTTTTTTTGTGGCTATGGGGAAGATGCCCAGCAGCACAAAAGATACGATCAGACCGGGGGAGAGGATACCGGAAAGAGAATCAATTTTCCCCAGTTCCTTACCTGCATTGACAAAGACGATGGTTGCCGGAAGCATACCCAACTGAGAAACCCAGTAGTAGGTGCGAAGGGGAATCCTGGTGAGGCCCATAACCAGATTAATAATAAAAAATGGAAAGATGGGCACCAGCCGCAGGGTAAAAAGATAAAATCCACCCTCATTCTCCATCCCTTCATTGAATTTCTGAAGATTATCACCAAATCTTGCCTGTACCCAGGCTTGAAGAAGATAGCGGGATACGGCACAGGCAAGCGTGGCACCGATGGTTGAGGCAAAGGATATCACAATGGTTCCGGTGACCAGGCCAAATAGGGCGCCTCCGGCCAGGGTGAGAATCACTGCACCCGGTAGGGAGAGTGCGGTGGCCACG
>CAYWMZ010000371.1:0-3189 GCA_964459485.1 uncultured Desulfocapsa sp.
GAAACCGTGAGGTAGACTTCCCCTCCGGGAATTTCACCCGGTTAAGGGCTAGGATGGGACAATATGGCGAGAGTAGGCAGCAGTGTGTAATATCGCGGCGAAGGATTTTACGCGTCGTCAACGAATACTGACCTACTGAGATTAATAGGTCAAGGATGTGCTTCCCAGTGTTTGCACATGTTGGAGAGGTTGCAGGTTAATAACGTCCCTGCACGGAACCCAATTTCTTACCGGCGTCCAAGTTCCGCCTAAGTTGTCCGTTAAGGTAAAAACGAGGAACGTGGCACCCCAGATCCTTCGCTCGGAATATTGAGCAGGAAAACAACGAATAGACAATCAGGCAAAGTGGTATGCATTAAAATCACAATTTAATAAACGTAAGGTAAAACAGTGGTTTTAGACATTAGTATTTTTTCATGCGCTTGCTATAGCAATGCTTTTGTACCGAATCAAAGACCCCTTACTTGGACTACCAGTTGAAGTTGTAGCCACCGCTACAGGTGCTGTCTTAACATGCCTTCAAGCAAAAAAACATAATGAGCTGAACTCATCATATGCTCTAGCAGCCCATGAGATTGTTTTAATAAAAGGAGAAGCATTATCGATCAACTCCGAGAAAAAACTCTCGGAGTTTGTATTAGATAGTGAGAATGCATTCTCAAGAGAACATACACAATGGACTGCTAGGAAGGCAGAATAGATATGAAACAAACTAATCAATCAAGAACATTTTCTTGAAGGTAACTCAAGCAAGACAACGTCAAAATTCCAGTTCCAATAAAAACGATACAATCCGAGACATGCCATACCAGGGCATTAATCCGCTTGTTACAATTCAGATCGCTTTGGCCAGAAAAATTTACGATGCAAATTGTAATAGGACTGAGTAGTTACTATTGACAAACACATAGCCATGACTACACTTTGATAAACTATTTACCTTTCATTCTCACAAGGAGACAATTATGAAAACTACCATATTACTCCCTTTTATAGCCATCTTCCTCCTCTCTTCCTGTGCCAACGGCCCAAACAAAGCCGGAATGGGCGCAGCTGGCGGGGCAGCTAGTGGGGCTATTATTGGCCAGGCCATAGGACATAATACAGAAGCCACCCTGATTGGCGCAGCAGTAGGAACCATGCTTGGCTATATGATTGGAAATGAGATGGACAAATATGACCGAGAACAGCTTAATCATGTTTATGAGCGTGGCGTATCTGGTCAGACTGACACCTGGCGCAACCCCGATAACGGCAATCAGTACCAGGTTACCCCGCAAAAAGCCTACACAAACCCTACTACGAACCAGCCCTGCAGAAAAGCCGAAATCCAGACCATTATAGACGGTAAACCCGAAACTGCCTACTCCACAGCCTGCCGCGACAACGCCGGACACTGGCAGCTGCAAAACTGATATGCACAAGGGTAAACTGTGTGTCAGCACCAACCAGAACATGCACCTCGTTGATATCACAGGCGAGGTGCAGCGGCATATTACCGCCACGGGAGTGGAGGAGGGCATCTGTTACCTCTTTAACCCGCATACCACAGCAGGTCTCACAATCAACGAAGGCGCTGACCCTGATGTTCGCAGCGATATCGTTAAGGGACTCAGAGAGATCGTCCCCATTGATTATCCCTTTAAACACCAGGAGGGGAACTCCCCGTCTCACATTATGGCCTCTTTAATGGGCAGTTCCCTCACTCTTATGGTAAGCTCCAACCTGCTCCAACTTGGTACTTGGCAGGCCATTTATTTTTGTGAGTTTGATGGCCCAAGATCCAGAAAGATTCTCTGGCAGGTAATGAGTAGCAATTAAAGTCACCCTTTTCCCCTGGTATACATATGGATCCCCACCAGATGTGTTTTGGTCTCAACCTTGAACTTGACCGTAAGTCTATTGCCTGCTTTTTACAAAGCATGGCCAACCCGAATCTTGCAGAAACATTAGCCAGTCGATTATCCAGCGATGATATTCAAGAGATCGTCCACTCTTTTACTGGTATCCTCAAACAGCATCTCACTGAAGATGAATACCACCAGCTGTTTCTTCAGGAAGTCTCCCCTCATAGCCAAAAATAATTAACGAAACACACACCATGGCACACGATATCCTCTACGACCTCCGTAGTTTTATTGAGTTACTGCGACGTGAAAATCAACTCCTGGTAATCGACGAACAGGTAGATCCTTATCTTGAAATTGCTGAAATCCACCGCCGAGTCATCGAACGTCAGGGCCCAGCCCTGCTTTTCAGCAACGTCAAAGGGAGTGACTTTCCTGTGGTAACCAACCTCTTTGGAACTGCGAAACGTCTCGAACTTGCATTCGGATCAAGGCCCCAGAAATTTGTCCAGGATCTTGTAAATCTTACAGAATCGATCATGCCTCTGAAGGCCAAAAAACTCTGGGACAACCGAAATCTGTTTCTGGATGGACTTAAGATCGGACTCAAAGAGAAAAAGAGCGGTCCCATCCTGGAAAACTGTCAGCTCCCCCCTCGCCTAGGAAGCCTGCCCATGCTCACCTCATGGCACAGTGATGGAGGTGCCTTTGTCACCCTACCCTTGGTCTACACCGAACATCCCGCTGGGAAGGGACACAACCTTGGAATGTACCGCATTCAGCGCCATGACGATGTTACAACCGGTATTCACTGGCAAATTCATAAAGGCGGTGGCTACCACTACCATGAGGCTGAAAAACTCAATCAGGCCTTACCCATGACCCTCTACATTGGAGGGCCACCGGCACTGATGCTCTCGGCCATTGCGCCACTGCCTGAGGATATTCCGGAACTAATGCTGACATCCCTGCTCATCGGTAAGAAACTAGACATGACAGCCGACCCTAAAGGTGGGCACAATCTGGTCGCCAACGCAGAATTTGCGGTTCAGGGAATAGTCCCGCCCCATATCCGTAAACCTGAAGGACCTTTTGGTGACCACTACGGATACAACTCCCTGCAACACGACTATCCTGTCTTTCAGGCAAGCCACCTATATCATCGTAATAATGCTATCTATCCCGCCACCATTGTAGGACGCCCACGACAGGAAGACTATTTTATTGGCGATTTCCTACAGGACCTGCTCTCCCCTCTCTTTCCGCTCGTAATGAAAGGTGTTCGCGAGCTCAAAACCTTCGGAGAGACCGGATTTCACTGTCTTGCCGCTGCAAGGGTTGC
>CAYWMZ010000372.1:0-3160 GCA_964459485.1 uncultured Desulfocapsa sp.
AGGAGAGATCACGCTGTAAGTATTGTTGCCATACGTTGCGCTGTAGTTGTAGAGTTGGTATTCAGAGGATGATATGGCATTTGACATGTCAAAATCTGTGGGATGGCGTACCCAGACGCCAGTTCCCAGAGTTCCGCTGGGAACTAAAGTTGCTGCCCCGTTGTGGTAAAAACCATGGCAGCGGGCACAGAGCGAACTTATACTTCCTGGTGCGGTCTCCGTCTCGGTGGTACGATCCACACCGAAATATTTGTTATGCATCAGATCTGTGGGGCGATATTCGTAATCTGGATCTCCTAAGCCTTGAATCCCCTGAAGCATACGATAGCTTGTGGCGAGGGTGGCACCTGTCTGCCACTCGGTATGATCCTTGGAATGGTGACTGCCTTTGACGGAAGTCACCTCTAAACGGATGCTGGGATCACCGTGGCACCCTTGAGTACCGGCGCAACGAAGCTGGCCGGTAAAGGTGCCATCGCTGCCAGGTGGACTGGTGAGGGTCTGATCCGGGCCTGCAATCCCATAAATATTATGTCCTCGTCGATCGCCAATATTGGGAACCCAGTAAAAATTGCCGCCAGCCAGAGTATTGGAATCTGCTTCAGTTCCTGTGCTACTGTACAGTGGAGGCGTGGTAGCAAAGACGAAGGGAGTTGTAGTGTTTGAGGTGTTTTGGCCAGTGTGACAGACGACACACCCTGCAACCAACAGGGCTGGGTTGGGAATACCACTGTCAGCAACCCAGAAATTATCCTGAGAGTTGTGCATGGTGTGACAGGTAACACAGGTACCTTTCACTTTTGCCATGGCAGAAAGGGGCATGAGGAACAAGGATACGATGGTGAATATTTTCATCCAATTTTTCATAGGTGTTCCATAGAACTCAGGTAAAATATATTATTTTACAAGGCTACCTTTTGTAGATTGCAACTTTGGCATTTCCTTCATCCACTACGCAGAGTCGACCCCATGGATCAAAACGGATTTCAGTCGGATAGTAGAGTTGGCCACGGGTGATTCCTCTTTGCAGAAAGCGATATTTAAATATGCCGTCTTTGTCGTAAACGGCAATGTTACGCCGTTGGCGATCAAGAACATAGAGGAATCCATTGGGGCCAATATCTAATGACACTGGAAAGTTTACCGTCATATCGAGGGGAAATGTCTTAATCAGTGTAGCATCAAGGGTAAAACAGTAGATGGTTCTGTTGGCCTGATCCAATGCCCACATTTTTTGGTTGTGAATTTTGAAATCAACAAAGCCCCTGGGGCATTTGGGACAGGTAAAAAGAGTATCCGCCTCAAGCGCAGTGGAATAGCGAATGATATTTCCAGTTGCCTTGTTGAGGACGAAGAGTTTCTGCCCACTTGACTCAATTTTATCAGGATAGACAAGGGTTCCCTTATAATGGAGGGTGTTTGGGGTCACTGTTTTTTCTTTGAGATCAATATAACTCAGTGAATTACGCCCTTTCTCCACAACCCAGACACCTTTGTCGTCAGTCTTTACCATGTCATAAGGGATGTTTAATGCCTTTCCAGCATTAAATATCTTTAGTAAGTCACCGTCTTTACTGAAAGAAAGAATACGGTTTTTACCGCTGTCAACAATATAGTAGATCCCTTTCGTTGTATCTATATACAGTGCCGTGGGCATCTTCATGGCATCGGAGACCATGTCCTGTTTGAGAACACGATCCCACAACCACGGTGAACCAGCTTCTGCTCTTTTCGTAAAGCAACTGAGATGCAGGGTAAACAACAGCAGTATGCTAAGGCCCAAGATCCCTGATTTTGTAGTCATTATACTTTTGCCTCTTTTATATGAAAGTCTCATGTGAAAAACCTGTTAGTATCTGTCAATAAAAGGCTTTTTCGCCTCGACTCTTTGTTGCTATGAGAAATTCTTTCAAATGCCTCAACTGAAGAAGGATACCTGATTCCAAATAATCTCCTAGTAGGTTCGGTGGCAGAGAATACACAATGCCTTTTTCCCTTCCTGGATGAGATGGAATTTATTGTTGGTTCCCATGGGATTGTGGCAGGAAACACAAGTAACCATCTGACCGGTATGGGTTTCAAGAACTTTTGGCCCCACAGGATGGGTAAAATTCCCCTGGGACTCGTGACACTGAATACAGACAGCATTACTACCCCCTTTGAGCATCGCCAAATTCTTGCTCCCATGTGGTTCATGACAGGAGGAACATTTTTTAACCGGCGAATGCTGTGATGATGTCTTTTTGTAGCGTTTCAATGTCTCTGAATGACACGAGGTACAGACCTGTTTCTCCTGATTTTTCAGGAGCGACTTATTGTCACCTGCATGTGGCGAATGACAGTTAAGGCAACTATTTCCTTCCTGGCGACTTATGTGACTATGGGGAGCCAACAGTTGTGCTTTTATTTTTGGATGGCAACTGAGACAGGTTTCCATGCCGACTGTTGCCTTCCCTTTGTGACAGGACGTGCAACCTTTACTATATGGTTCGTGGAGAAAATCTCTCATTAGGGCCTTACGGTCACTTCCGTGCGGGTTATGACAGGAAAGGCAGCCTTTGAGGGTAGCAGGATAGTCCTTATGGGCAGATTGCAGACTGTCTTTGGTATGACATGACAGACAGAGTGTATCCGGTTTGTTGTTGAGGAGTTGCAGATTGTCAGCCTGGTGGGGCTTGTGACAGCTCGTACAGTCGCCGTCTGCGTAAGGTTTATGGGTATGTTTGTATTCTTTCTTGAGTGTTGTATGGCATTTGAGGCAATTATCGGCCAGATCTTTGTTCACCAATCCCTTCTCACTACTGGCATGGGGGGCATGACAGGCACTACACTTTCCCTGGGCTACCGGAGGATGGACGACATCCTTGGAAAAGAGTTCTTTGCTTTTTTTGTGACAGGAGTAACAGAGTGCATCTTCCCGGTCCCTCAGTAATCCTTTGTATTTTGCAACGTGTGGGTTATGGCATACGCTGCATTGTGAATCTGTTACCGGTTGATGGATGATTTTATCCTTGAACTGACTCTCTTCGTGGCAACTAAAACAGACATTGGCGGCAAAGGCAGATTGCACCCCATAGATGACAAGAAGTGTCCCAAGAGAAAATTGTACGATTCGAAGCATTTTCATTTGCTTGACCCTCCTTTGTGGCAGGGACTACAA
>CAYWMZ010000373.1:0-3146 GCA_964459485.1 uncultured Desulfocapsa sp.
ACTGGCGGTGGTGATAATGCGAGCCCCCTCTTCCTGGGCCTTAACCACGGCCACAGCACTGGCCCTGTCCTTAAAACTTGCCGTGGGCAGGCGGCCATCGTCCTTCACCAGCAGGTGTCGCAGGCCCAGATCTTTGGCCAGACGAGGGGCATCATAGAGGGGTGTCCAGCCAATGGCCAGGGCCGGAACTTCGGCATCGGCCTCAATGGGCAACAGCTCCCGATAACGCCAGATGCTGAAGTCATGGTTGGCGGCCAGACTCTCCCGGCTGATCCGGCTCCCGATGCGCTGATAATCATAACGCACATCGAGGATGCCATCGTTGCCATGATCCGGGCAGATATAGGCCACATCGCAGGGCTGGTACTCCTTGCCGCAGAGAAGACATTTGAGGTGTGTAATATGATCCATGTCTATTCCTGTGTTGCCCCCTCTCCCCCTCTGTAAAACAGTAAAGAATATTATTTTGGAATATTTCCAAGTACGCCTTCAACGTAATAATTCATGCTAAGCAGTTCCTTGTCACTGAGGTGTTTTCCGGCCTCAACCACAACTTTTCCGCTCTGATCCTTGACCGGCCCCTGGAAGGGATGGAAAGAGCCCTGGACAATGGCCGCTGTTTTTTCCCTAACCAGGGCTACCACATCGGCAGGTACCGCAGAATTCATGGGTGCAAGCTTGATTGAGCCATCCTTAATTCCACCCCAAACCGCCTCGGATTTCCAGGTTCCATCCAGTACTTCCTGGGCCATACGGGTGTAAAACTTTCCGTAGAGATGGGTAACAGCAGTGAGATGGGCCTTGGGGCCATATTTCGACATATCGGAGTTATAACCAATTGCATAAACACCTTTCTCTTCTGCGGTCATGACGGGTGCAGTGGAGTCGGTGTGATGCGTTATCACATCTGCACCCTGGGCGATAAGGGCCTCTGTAGCCTCACGCTCTTTGCCCGGATCAAACCAGGAATTAACCCAGATAACCTTAACCTTTACATCTGGATTCACAGATCTGGCACCGAGGGTAAAGGCATTGATGCCACGGATAACTTCCGGGATTGGGAAGGCGGCGACGTAGCCCAGGCTATTGGATTTGGTCATCTTTCCAGCTACAATTCCTGAGAGATAGCGGCCTTCATAATAGCGGGCCATATAGGTTCCCACATTCTTGGCAGTTTTATAACCTGTGCAATGCTCGAAACGCTTTTTGGGAAACATCCTGGCCACTTTCAGGGTGGGATTCATGTAGCCAAAGGAGGTGGTGAAGATCAGATCATAGCCGCTCTTGGCCAGGTTCCTGATAACCCGTTCCGCCTCGGGGCCTTCGGGGACATTCTCGATAAATTTTGTCTCAACCTTTCCGGCAAGATTCTTCTCCATCTCTTTTCTGCCAAGATCGTGCTGATAAGTCCATCCGGCATCTCCAATAGGCCCGATGTAAACAAAGCCCACCTTAAGCTTTTTCTCAGCCATGGCCGGCAGAGTAAGCCCCACCACACAGACCAGCAAAACCAGAACAGACAGTAAACGTCTTTTAGTGATTTTCATTCCTTTCTCCTTTTTTTGAGTCATTGGATGTATCTCGTAAATGTTCGATCTTCTTTTAAAATTCGTCTATTATTTATCGGGGTGATAGGTCTGGCCCAGGGATGCCGGGGAATTGAGACGTATGGTATTGGCGTTGTGTGAGATCAGAACCAGAACCACAATCGTTGCCAGATAGGGAAGCATGGAGAGCAACTGTGAGGGGATATCAATCCCAAATCCCTGGATATGAAACTGGGCAATGGTGATCCCGCCAAAGAGATAGGCACCCATCATCACCCTGGCCGGACGCCAGGTGGCAAAAACCACCAGAGCCAGAGATACCCAGCCCCGTCCCGCAACCATGCCCTCTACCCACATGGGGGTGTAGGCAACGGAGAGATACACCCCGCCAAGCCCAGCCATGGCCCCGCCAAAGAGGACGGCAAGGTACCGTATCCCTATGACGTTATAGCCAAGGGCATGGGCCGATTTCGGAGACTCTCCAATACCCCGCAGGATCAGCCCGGCCCGGCTCTTGTAGAGAAACCAGCTAATACCGAGAAAGAGGAAACCAGAGCAGTAGATCAGGATATCGTGATTAAAAAAGAGCTGACCTACCACCGGAATAGTATTCAGAAAGGGGACGGGCAGTTCCGGAACACCGGACAGGGCCACACTGGTGTAACCCAGCCCCAGAAAGGCACTAAGCCCCACCCCGAAGATGGTGAGGGCAAGGCCGCTGGCCACCTGATTGGCCATAAGGCTGAGTGTCAGGACGGCAAAGATCCCAGACATCAGGGCACCTGCCGTCATGCCGCAGAGAACGGCCACAACAAGGCTGCCTGTCTTGGCCATGCCAATAAAACCACAGATGGCCCCCACCAGCATCATGCCCTCAACGCCCAGGTTTAAAACTCCGGACTTTTCGGTAATCAGTTCCCCTAAGGCCGCATAGACAAAGGGGGTTCCCGCTGCAATGGAGGCCACGAGGATCTTCAAAAAAATATCAAGATCCATGGGCACGCTCCCTGGCAAGACCTGTAAGACGAAATCGGTACATGATAAGAAAATCGGCGGCCAACAAATAGAAGAGCAATAGCCCCTGGAAGATTCCGGTCACAGCCGAGGGCAGATCCAGGTTCATCTGCCCCGATTCGCCGCCAAGATAGAGCAGAGCCATAAGCAGACTGGAGAGGATAATCCCGCCGGGATGCAATCTTCCCACAAAGGCCACTATAATTGCCGCATAGCCATATCCCGGAGACACCGAAGGCAGGAGCTGTCCAATGGGACCTGCTATTTCAAGCACCCCGGCAACACCTGCAGCAACACCTCCCGAGAGCAATCCTATCCAGATCAGTTTTTTGTATCCAAAACCTGCATAAGACGCAGCATCCCTGGCCAGTCCTGCCACCTGAATCTGGTAGCCGGTAAAACTCTTCTGCAAAAATACCCATCCGGCAATAACCCCGGACAGTGAGATCAGTACTCCCAGATGGAGGCGAGTCCCTTCAAGAAGGGTGTGCAACAGTGCCGAGTCGGAAAAGAGTATGGATTGGGGAAAGCCGTAACCATCGGGATCTCGCAGCGGCCCATGCACCAACAGAGCCAGGAGCAGTA
>CAYWMZ010000374.1:0-3143 GCA_964459485.1 uncultured Desulfocapsa sp.
CAACACATTGCAATAAACAACATTCTACATTCCATGGGCAGGCCAGGAATGTAACAAAGGCATTAAGTAGGACTTGCGGGCAGCGCGGTTTTCTGGAAATCTCCTGCTTTCAAAATATCAGATTAACAAAATAAAGGTTGTAGTGTAAATCCCGCAAGCCACTTATACCGGCCGTTACATTGCCCGGCACATAAGCTGGTCAATTGGTTCTGTATTTATAATTTTCCTGAAATTACAGCTAAAAATCATAGGGCTATTGCTAAAGGCTGTTCCCTTATTGTCAGAGTTGCATTTCTATTTTACAAATGGTTGCTCCTGCCTTCGGCAGAAAATGTTCTGCGTGCTAACCTCTGAAGGTTGCACTCCTTAAACATTGCTAAAACCTGTCACAAACTGGCAATTGCATTCAATCAATTGCTTTCCGGGAGTTGCCCATGTGAAAGTCTTGCTAAATTATTGCTTCAATCAGCACAGTTGCAAAATGAAATCTTCTCATGAATACAATTGGGATGCTAAAAGAAAAATTTCTGGTTTCTTGCTCTGAGCAAACCTCTCAATAACTTAAAGGGGTTTAGGCAATTATTGGTTACTGCATAATTTTTGGTAGTTTTATCTGGGATTTGGCTGGGAAAACAGGTACAATTATTTTCAAATCATTATCTGTATTTGTGTTGGCCAGTTTGTTTGTATCGGCTCTGCGTTTATTGCTCAGTCCGGCATTCAACACATTGCAATAAACAACATTCTACATTCCATGGGCAGGCCAGGAATGTAACGAATAAGGATAGATCGTGAGAGTGAAGCGAACCACGATCTTATCCATTGTTGGACAAGCCCGGGCTATTATAAGGAATTATCTTTTTCTGGAAGTTGCTATGAATGTAACTTGTGGAAAAGTGCTCAAAGGCCAGGGCGCACCTGTGCCTTTGCCTGAAGCAGGCTAAAAAAAGTGGTTCTATATCATAGAGTGAATTCCCTCCTGATTTAGTGAAAGATGAGCTTCGGCCAGAGAAGAAAGTTACCCCGCTTTTCCTCCATTTCTCCTGAATGCTATGATAACCATCGCTGCCTGACAGCATGAACACTTGAAAGTTGGTCTTGGCGTTGACCTGATTGGTGGGATTATCACCCGTAATATCAATTGGATCAGGGAGCGGATTCTTTTTGCATTACCATGAAGAAAGCCATAGTCTCTGACTCTCCTGAAGCCTTGTGGTAAAACATGTTGCATTATTAACTGCAAAAAATCCTCACCCTTAAGCCTACGATATTTTATCCTTTTCGTGCCACTTTCAGTGTATCTGAAAGTGATGAAGCCATTCTTGTTTGAGACAATTGATTTCTCACTGATCACCCCTCGGTACAAATATCGGGACAGGTATTTCAAAGCTGAAATACCTTTGCCTACATGTGAGCAATCAACAACCCATTTTGCGGGAATGTTTTTTGGAATGAGCAATCCCGCTTGCTTAAGTGCCACCAGGAAACGGGCTCGAAATACCTTTGCCAAAGACTTCTGATGAAACAAATAGTCGCCCTTGATTCTTTTCCATTGGCGACTGCGTTTATTCATACCACCGCCAGGAACCACAGCATGTATATGTGGATGAAAGTCTAATTTCCTGTTGTTGGTATGCAGTACCATTGTCATACCTATTTCTGCATTGAGGCTCTTTGGGTGTTTTCCAAAGTCTTTTAAGACGCTTGCAACACAAGTGAACAAAAGCGAATACACGAGTTTTTGATTGCACCAGGCAAGTAATCTAAGTTCATATGGTAATGTAAAGGTGACCATAAAATATGGAACAGGCAATAATTTAGCCTGCTGTTTATCTATCCACTGACTGGCGGTATGGTTCTGGCATTTTGGACAATTTCTATTGCCACAGGAGAGCGGACGCCATTCAGCGAAATCACACTCAGGGCATTTGACATAAAGCTCACCGGATTCAGGTGTTCGACACCGACGAATAGCATTTAATGTTTTCAAGTGACTTGGCAAAGCCGTCTGACCATGCTTGTCTATAAAAGCATGGTAATAGTGATGCACAATAGAGGACATTTCCATAGTCACACCTTCTTCCAACTGATATTGAGGGTGTTGATCAGCTCATTAATGGTGTTCAGGCTGTCTTTTTCTGTGACATCAGTTAAATGAGTATAACGGGCCGTAGTTGTTGGGCTGGAATGACCAAGTAGAGCCTGGATATGACGAAGACTTAGACCGCGTTCAAGCAGATGAGTTGCGTAAGAGTGACGCAGGGAATGAATGGAGACTTTTTTTTAATATTGCAGTCTGAGACGACTGTTTTCATGGCTTTCTGGGTACCACCGACATTCATATGAGTTGTCGCTTTTTGAATAGTCTCAAGAGAACCTCTGGCATTGGGGAATATCATAGTTGGATGGCGATGTCTGAGCCAGAGTATTCGTAATGCATCTAATGTACGATCAGGCAGAGGAACCAGGCGATCCTTATGGCCTTTACCTCGACGTATATGCACAAGCTTTCGCTCAGCATCAATGTCACCTACTTGAAGAGATAAGGCTTCGGTCAGGCGAAGTCCCATGGAATAGGTTGCAAGTAGGAAAACCCGGTAACGAAGTTTCTTTGTTGCATTGACAAGCCGTTCTATCTCAGTTGGAGTAAGAATGTCTGGAATGGATTTGACTTGAGGAGGTTTTACTATATCTACCCATTTCCATTCTTTTTTCAGAACAAACTTCCAGAAAAACTGAAGTCCGAGCCGATCAATCTTAACAGTGCTCCACGAATGAGATTCAACCAGATCTGAAAAATAGTTCTGCAAATCGTCTTTGGTTAATTTCTCTGGAGTGCGGTCAAAATGATCTCTAACCCGGCGAACTGCACGGGAATATGCATCAATGGTTTTTTCTGCTTTTCCCTGAAGCTTGAGTATTTTCAGGTGACGTTGGTAGAGGGTATCGAATCGTTTTACTTCTGCTGGCTTCATGGTATACTCCTTTTTTGTTGTAAGTGTTCGGGATTGAACACGAACTGGAGTTATACACTATTTTTTGTTTTTTCTGCCGCAGAGCGGCTTCGTCCAACAGATAGTTAAAAGCAAACTTGAAATTTGCTTTCACATCTTATCTGGGACATTTTTATAGGCGCATGCGAG
>CAYWMZ010000375.1:0-3136 GCA_964459485.1 uncultured Desulfocapsa sp.
GCGCCCTGGGAGCTGCGAAAACATCTGCTTGGGCAGCATTTAATTTCCCCTCATCACGAACATCCTTCAAATCTCCATACGATGGGGAAGTGTTGGAATCTGCCGGCCCCTGGTTGCTGAATTGCGGTCGGTTATTGACAACATACAGAAAGTGTTTTGTCCTCACCATGCGTTCGTGTGCTTCGTAGTCGTGCCAGTTGTGCTCGGAAAATACATATTGACGATGCTCCCCTGATGGGTTTTTAATGACTTTAGCAAAACTAATTCCCTGGAAGGTCGGGCCAATATCAATACTTGCCAATTCTAGAAAAGTCGGCGCAATATCAATGACACTTACCATGCAATTACTTTCCAAACCTTTATCTTTTTGCCCATTAAGCCAACTGATCACAAAAGGGGTTTTCATACCACTGTCATACACGCGGGTTTTACTTCGAGGAAAAGGCCGGCCATTGTCAGCCATCACAATGATGAGGGTATTCTCCAACTCACCCTGGTTTTGTAGCTCCTTTTTCACTTCACCCACATAATAGTCCAGCCGCTGGATTTCATTATAATATGATGCCAGGTCCTGCCTTGTCCCTGCCGCATCGACAAGAAATGGTGGAATGACTGATTTTACGGGATCGTGTGGTGATGCAAATTCATCGGCCTGCCAGGGGCGGTGCGCATCATGAGAGGCAAACCAGAAAAAAAACGGCTGGTCTTTTGGTCGTTCCTTCATCACCCTTAGCCATTGATCCTCGCCTCCGGTACCATTGTTCTTTTCCACTACCAAATCAAAATCTTTCTTAGCAGTTGGCCCCATGTGCCACTTACCTGCAGCAGCTGTATAATATCCCGATTTCTTCAATTCTCCTGATAAGGTAGGCATACCTGCAGGAAGTGGCGTGTGCAATTCTGCAGCTCCTGTATTGTGCGGGTATCTCCCTGCTATGATGCTGCAACGGCTTGGGCTACAAGAACTTGCAGTTAAGTAGGTGTTGGTGAATTTGATGCCCTCAGTAGCCAGCTGGTCTATGTTGGGAGATTTTACTGTCGGATTTCCATAGCACCCAAGGTCGTTCCAACTAATGTCATCGCCGATAATGATGATGAAATTTGGGCGATTGGATTGAGCATTGACAAAAACACTTAATGTGCTCAACAATAGAATTGAAATAATGTGCTTACTTCTCATAGATTAATTTTTTAGTTTCTCTTTGTAACTTGGATTCTCACTGGGATACTGCGCATCCACTTCATCTCTCCATTGCTGTAATTCCGTATGCAATTTATCTGCTAATTCAGGATTTGATATTGCCAAATTATGCGCTTCCCCAATGTCCTCTGCCAAATTATACAATTCCACATTTCCATCTTCAAAAAACTCGATCAATTTATAATCTCCCTTTCGCATCGCGCTATACGGCGTTGCTCCTCCGGGATGATAATGCGGATAATGCCAGAATAATGAAGTCCGATTGAGTTGATGATTTGGCGTTTTTAATAGTGGGAATAAGTTAGTCCCATCATGCTCTACGACTTCCAATCCCACCACATCCAATAATGTCGGAAAGAGATCCATGCCGATAATGGGGACATCAGATTCTATTCCAGCCTGTGTAATTCCCGGAATCATGGCAATAAACGGAACTCGGACCCCGCCTTCATAAGCAGAACCTTTCCCTGCCCGTATGACTCCATTGTCCGTGATATCCCGCAATTCCAAGCCACCGTTGTCGCTGGTAAAGAAAATAGCTGTTTGCTCATCAAGTCCCAGCCTCGCCAGCACTGCCCGGACCAACCCGACACTCTGGTCAACAGCATTGATCATGGCGGCATATGTCGCATTTTTATGCCTTGAGTGTTCAGTGATTTTTTGCTGAAAATAATCGGTAAGTGTGTCAGGCGCCTGAATGGGGGTGTGTACCGCGTAATGTGGGAAATAGATAAAAAATGGCTCTTCAGCGTGGTTTTCAATAAATTGCACCGCTTCATCTGCAAGACGGTTCGTCAGGTATTCTCCATCTTTTCCCAGCTCCAAATTGGGTGGGTGCATTTTATCCCTCCGGTTCCCGTGATATGGATAAAAATATGATCCGGGCGCTCCCCAACGATAGCCTCCAATATTCACATCAAATCCATGGTTTTCAGGCCAATATTTCGGATCGTCCCCGAGGTGCCATTTGCCAATAGTTGCTGTGGTATAGCCCCCTTTTTTCAAGGCTTTGGCAATAGTCACCTCCGTGGTATCGAGGTACATTTGCCAGTCGGGCACCCTGAGTTTTGCTTTTGGCCGTTTGCTCCCTTTAATCCAATCTGTCAGATGTAGTCTCGCTGGATATTTTCCGGTCATGATGGCTGCGCGGGAAGGAGAGCAAACCGTGCAAGCCGCATAGGCATTGGTAAACCTCACGCCTTCTGAGGCAAGTTTATCGATGTTGGGGGTTTCGTACAGATCGCTTCCATAGCATCCCAGGTCCGTCCAGCCGAGGTCATCAATGAAGAACAGGATGATGTTGGGCTTCTGGGGTTTTTGAGAGCAGGATAACAGACAGCATATTAAAGTAAACATCAATAAGTATTTATAATGTAGTTTCATAATAATTTGTATTTCGTATATTTTAATAGCTCACCTGTCATTGCGATGACGACGAAAGAGGAAGAAGCAATCTGTCTAATTAAACGTCCTCAGCATCCTTGCCTCGCCGCAAGGCAGAATCTTCGAGTGCCACTTAGGTAGGCAAATTGAGATTGCTTCACTTCGTTCGTAATGACGAGTAAATATAATCAATCACGACTTCGTTACATACACATAATACGCACCGACTTCAATACCATTTTCATCAATCAACCAAGTCCTGATATCATGCTCACCCTTTTCCAAGGCAAATTCAAAAACTGCATTTTGAGCATCCCGATCTATGTTTTGACTATCTCCCTGCTCACCAATCTCAAGCTTTGCTGTTACCACATTTATTGGCACACCCTTTGGGTATGGTTTTCCTCCATCAACGTCCTCTCCCTTTGGAACAACTCTCCTGAACCCCGCTCCTGATTCCTTCGGATAGCGATGTAACGCTATGGAATATTTGCCCTTTTCCTTCACGTCAATAATCCAGAAACCATTGGGGTTTTTATTCAACCTGACCTG
>CAYWMZ010000376.1:0-3131 GCA_964459485.1 uncultured Desulfocapsa sp.
CGCCTCAATGGAGCGTGCCCCAAACTTGTAGCGACTGAGCAGGAGACGCAACAGGAGGCCCGATGTCTTCCGGGCCGCTTTCTTCCAGTGGGTATCCATCTGGTGGGCAATGATAAAGGCCCGTTTCAAGAGGATACGACGTAACTCACAAAGATCATCATTACTTGCAGAATCACGCAGCAGGATATCCGGAATTTCTATACCGTCAATATCCAGAACCACCCGCAGACGGCTCATAAAATCCGGAATTTTGAGGGTCTTCATCAGGGCCTGCGCCTCCTTATCCCCCGGCTCCAGAAGTTTTTCCATACCACTCCAACTGGCCTTGACACCACCGGCAAAGACAAAGATGGCCCTGCCGATAAAATGTGGAATACCGTTTACATAGGTCACCCCATCCTGCATGGAGGGCAGGAAATACCGCAGATAACCAAATTCATGGCCATCATAGCGACAGTCAAATTCATCCCAGAAAACGATGGGCACCTTGCCCATGGCCACCGAGGCCCGCACGGGTTCAATTGCTGAGTTGATCTCATTGGGTGAAGCAAACTGGGTCAGATTGAACTCAAAGAAATCAAAGGGGTTGCCTTCAAATCGCTTTGAAATCACCCGAGCCACCTCTTTCACGGCAAAAGATTTCCCAGAACCAGGGGGGCCAAATACCCCAAGACAGAGGGGTCTCAAAACGTTTTCTTTGGAAACGTATGAATCCATCACATTCTGGAGGGTGATCACCGGATCAATCTCAGCAGGATCCGTGGTCCGCAGATGCCCCACCTGAAATATTGGCAGGTTTCCAAAGCCATTTTTCCGATTGACCTCTTCCTTAAGATCATGGAGTACGTTCACAATCTCAGTGATATAGTCGTGACCAGCATCATCCATACTGCCATACTGTCCCTGGGACTGCTTCCGAAAGTAGAAAAAACTTCTGAGGGCCCGCTTCTTCTCCTCAGACCAACTCTGTGACGCCACAAGATCCAGGATAGTCTCAAAATCTGCCGACAGGGGGGGCAGTTCAAAGAAGCTGGGATCCGGGGCATTATCAATAAAGGAACAGGCATAGCCACCTGGAAAACTTTTGGCAAAATCGAGGTTGGGAAATTCCAGGGTATCCTTAAAGTAATAGCCATGGGTATAGAGCAGATCCCAATTGTTTAAGACCCTTTGGGAAAAGTCGAAAAAATAATTTTTACTGAAGAGAAAGCCCCCGAAACGCAAGGCATCCATGGCCAGCATGGCAGGGAGCAGGGTATCATAACAGGGAACCGAGCCACGGTGCCTAGGAGAGCTCTTCTCTGGGAGACAGCCCTTACGATGCCTGAAGAACACGGCATCCGGGCCAATATAGAGGATACCGTGGGGAAACATTTCCACCACAATATGACATCGAAAACGGGATACAGAACTATCCCACAGGCCAACCTCTTCTGTGCGCAGGGCACGCAGGCACATGGCCACAATGGTCTCCCAGTTGACTGAACAGTCCATCTCCATCCGAGTGGTCTCAAGATCCGAGAGCCTGCAAAAGAGAACAAATCGTTCTCCAAGCTGCCGGGCCCACTGATCCCAATAGGCCACGCTGATGCCCATGGCTATGGCCCAGAGGTTAGGATTTCGATCCAGGTCTTCCTGGCTGAATCCGGGCGGATGCCCCGAATCATCCACCACAATCAGGCCGTTGTTGTTGGCAAATATCTCCTTATTAGAGTCATCCACCACAAAATCATAAGCAGCACTGGATCTCCCCCCAGCCGGAAGATACTGATTGACCATAAACCAGCCATGATCGTCACGTTCTTCAGCACGGTTCCTGTATTTTCGGAATATTTGAAAGACATCCTTCTGCTCACCATAGGTCACAGAATGGATCCTGGGGTTCAGGTCAGACTCTGCCACATAGGAAGAAAACCAGGTCAGAACCTGTTCCAGACGGCCATATTCCACAGAAACATCACCCGCCATAAGCTCGATGTGGTCACCTGGATTATAGCCATAGGCAGGGAGGTTTCCCTCTTCCAGGAGACTGACCTGCTTGATGGGTAAATTACGAATTTTGACATTGGAACCGAGGAGAGTCACCTTCTGATCGTATTCTGTCATAGTTTCACTCAACACTAAGAGTAGAGGGTGGATAAACGAAAAAACGCACAATGGAAAGCCAAACCTCCCACTGTGCGCAACAAGAACGATGACAGTACAGATCCTGTCACATCTCTTTTACTCCAGGAGGCCGGATTTGCTTAAGGCAAAAACTGCCCCCTTGTATGATATTACAATTACAGCTACATATCCAACTAATATAATAGTAGTCATTCTTCGCTCCTTTCTATTTCAATATAATAGTGTTGTTTTTTAATAGGCTTCGTGATCCATCGCCTCATGGGTGGACAACTTCTGCGAATCCATCTGTCTCCAGAGGTAGGCAACGTAGGCCAGCACAAAAGGGACAGCAATGGCTACATAGGTCATTATCATCAAGGTGTAACGGCTCGAAGAGGCGTTGTAGATGGTGAGGCTCGATTGCAAATCAAAGCTTGAGGGATAGAACGCCGTCCCGTTATAGGCAGGCAGGCAAAGCACACAGAGCCCTACCAAAACAGTTCCCAGGCCCGCAGGCCAGATCCCCCGATAACTCCTCTTAAAGCTACCGAGCAGCACGCCCCAGATCACCAGCGCCAGGCCACCAAGAAGTGACAGTAGCAGATGGGGCAGGGCCAGCAGATTAAAGAAATACTTGAAAGACACCAGAGAGACGACACCATCCGCATCCACGCCATAGCCCTTTCTGAGGAGGATGGCCACAATTACAAAAAGCAGGAAAGGCAGGGAGCAGAGAAAGCTTGACCAGAGCGCCTTGCGCAGACGCTGTTCCAGTACAGGAACAGAGCCAAGATCAATATTATTCAAGAGATAGAGAGCACCCAGAACCCTAGCATTAAAGACCAAAAAGAGCCCAAGGGAGAGGTTAAAGAGGGAAAATGCGGCCTCAAGGCCCCGAAGATTCACGCCGCCCAAGGTATATTCCCAGGTCACCTGATTCATATCGTTGAGGCTGAAGGCAGAACCAGTGTAAAAGGTTCCAACAGCGGCACCAATCAGCAGGATCCCAACGGAACCGTTAATAA
>CAYWMZ010000377.1:0-3129 GCA_964459485.1 uncultured Desulfocapsa sp.
CTGACCCTGCTCCGTTATTTCCGCCCCTACGCCGATTTACTGCCTATGCATAAGGTCCGTTACGTTTTAGTGTGAATCAGGACATGGAGACGGAGCAGGCCTGGTCTCTGGAAAGTGGTTATCAGTGGCGCATCATGGAAAGTCTTCGATTGAAAACTGATCTCTACTACATGTGGTATGAAAATCTGATAGGTGTGGAAAGCAGACTCGCTACTTCTGCCGAGGGAACCCCCAGCTTTGAACTGCTTGAAACCAATACCGGGGACGCTGAAGGCTATGGCGCAGAACTGGAACTTGAGTACACTACCGGTTCATTCGTGTGGAACATCTGGTATGCCTATAATGGATTTGAGACTGAATTTTATCGTCAATCCATTCGTGCTTTTTTGCCTGCCAAAAATAAAGTCGGCGTAAATCTTCGCTGGTTTTTAGATGCAGACTGGACCTTTAACGGGCAGTATGCTTACACAGATAAGGTGGAAGGAGATGCTAGCGGGAACAGCGTAGAGTCTGCCCATAACTTGGATCTATCGATTTCAAGGTCCTTTTTGTCGAAAAAAGGAGAGCTGATGCTTGGGGCTTCTGATCTTTTCAATAAGGAATACGACCCGGTACCTGGGCTGGATCAGGGGATTGAACATCGTGTGCCGGGCAGGACGTTTTTCCTGCGTGGCCAATACACTTTTTAAGAAGGAATAAACTTGAATTTAGCCGGGAGAAAACATACAACTGTGAATATTGTCCCGTTGTGTGTTCTTTGTGCTTATTCTGACTTGTTTAGGGAAAATAATACTTAAATGCGAAGGTACTGTCTTAAGAGAAGGTTGCATTTTGGGGCAAGAGTTGCGGGTATCTCGCTCTGCTTCTTTCTTCTCTGTTCTATGGCCAGTGCCTGGGCAGGTTCTTCTGTCGTATATCTTGTTCTTAGCTCCGAGGCGGAGCCTTATCAGCAGGCCGCTGATGCCTTGAGTAATTCGTTGGGGAAACAGGATGTCAAAACTCAGGTCTTTGTTGCTGAAAAGCTGATTAGACGTGCCCCTGATTATGCATCAGATTTTTATAAAAAGGCGGTGTGGGTTGCCATTGGAAGCCGTTCCGCTGCTCTGCTCTATGAGGTACTTCCCGCCAAGATATCCCTTGTCTACTGCATGGTAGCCAATCCTGGTAAGATTGGCCTGCTGGGCGGCCGGGAAAATGTGGCCGGGGTCTCTGTAACCAAGCCAGTGCAGGAGCAGTTTGATATCATCGCCAAGGTCATGCCCAAGCTACGCACCATTGCCCTGTTGTATCGCTCCTCTTCAGTGAAGAGTATGCAAACCCTGGTTGAGGTGAAGGTCAACCTGCCCGCTAATTGGAAGTTGGAAGCCATAGATGTGGATAAGGCAGAGTCCATGGCAGTGGCCATCACCGCTCTCTTTCGTCGCAGTCCTGATCTGATCTGGACTATGGCGGATTCTTCCATCTATAATCGGGCCACGGTGAACAGTCTGCTTCTTACCTCCCTGCGGCAGCAGGTTCCCGTCTTTGGGTTTTCCGGCTCCTTTGTGAAGGCCGGGGCCTTGCTCGGACTGAATGCCGATCCCGTCTTACAGGGAGAATACGCAGCATCACTGGTTTTTGAGAAGTTATGGGGTAAGCCCCAGAAAAGCCCGGTCATTTCTTCCGGGGTTACTGTGGCTGTTAATCGGGTGGTGGCTGCTAGACTTGGTATATCCCTGCCCCTTGCCATCACTGGAACTCCATAAAACGTGAAGTTCCCTTTCGCCCTTAAATACCTCTCCCTTCGTGTCAAAGCTATCCTTATTGTTGTGGCCGTTGTGGCGGTGAGCCTCTCCCTTGTTACCACAATTAATATCTTTCAGACCAATCGCCTTATCGCAGCCGAGCAGCTGAAATCCGCCGAGGCCATTGCTCAGGGGTTGGCTCAGGCTGCTGAGTTGCCAATGATCGTCCAGGATAAACAGGAACTCGGGCGACTCCTTGGCGGATTTCTCTGGGATGATCAGGTGCAGTTTCTGATTATTTACAACAGTGATTCTGAGATGGTGGCGCAAAGGGCTCTGGATGATAAGGCCTTTGATCTCTTTGTGCAGGGCAGCAGTCAGGGGCGATCCCTGATTGTGGAGCACCCTGTTATTTTTCAGAGTGATGAAAACTTTTCCGGTTGGATTTCACCAGAAAGTGCCGATCATACCCACGAGATGAAAGAGGTGGGACGGGTGGTTGTTGGTCTGTCACTGACTGCCGTCCGTAAGGCCCAGTTGGATCAGGCGGTGGTCTCACTGATGGGGGCACTTCTTGCTGCAATCCTAGGAGTATTTCTTATCCTGAAGAAGATTCGTGACTGGACCCGTAGACTGGATGGCCTGGTGGATGCCACAGATGCGATGCGCAGTGGCGATTTTGAGCATGAAATTCCTCTTGGCGGCGGAGTATCCGACGAGATAGGTAAACTCTCCGGGGCCTTTGAGTCCATGCGCAAGGCAGTACAGCAGCGCAACTCTGAACTGAGAACCCTTAACGATTCCCTCCATGATCTGGTTCTGGAACGAACCGGCAAGTTGGAACGGGCCATGGTCGAGGCCCAGACTGCCAATGAGGCCAAGTCCAGCTTTCTTGCCAATATGAGTCATGAGATCAGGACTCCCATGAATGCCATCATCGGTATGGTAAGTCTCTCTCTGAACAAGAAGCTCAGTCCCAAACTCCGTGAGTACCTGCTGACCGTGCGTTCTTCAGCAGAATCCCTGCTGACAATCATCAATGACATTCTTGATTTTTCCAAAATTGAGGCGGGAAAAGTAACTCTGGAACGGGTGGACTTCCAGCTCTATCAGCTCTTTGATAAATTAGCCGACCTCTTCAGCGACCAGACCACATCCCGAGATATTGAGCTTGTGATCGGGGTGGAACCGGGTATCCCCATGGCCCTGCATGGTGACCCCCTGCGACTGGAACAGGTCTTTATTAATCTCCTCGGAAATGCTATTAAGTTTACGGAACAGGGTGATATCTTTGTTCATGCAACTCTTGATTCTGAGATTGGTGATACCGTTCGTATCCTCTTCTCTGTTAGTGACACAGGGGTCGGCATCGGGGAGGATCAGTACGAATCACTTTTTGAACCCT
>CAYWMZ010000378.1:0-3126 GCA_964459485.1 uncultured Desulfocapsa sp.
TCTCCACCCATTTTGGAACTACATGATCCAGGATGTAACGCGGCTCATCCATAAGCCCCATAGCTCGGGCCGGATTGCAGGAATCGTGATAGGTTGGCATCACATTCGCATTACGGCTGGGATCAAATTTGATCTTGCCATGTTTGATAAGATCAGCAGTAAACTCACTGATATGAATCATCTTGGTTGACTTGGCATTATCAAAGACGGTGCCGGTAATGGGAGATTTTGGAACCTCCAAAAAATCGGCAGGGCCATTCATGGTATCCATATACTGATGCACGACACGCCACATATGGCCGCACTCACCACCAATGATGTACTTGACTCCGAGCCGCTTGGCCTCGGCATACATCTTGGCATTCAGTTTCTTCATTAACTCGTTATTGGTGAAGAGTCCGAAGTTACCACCCTCAGAGGCATATGTTGACCAGGTGTAATCAAGGCCAATTTGCTCAAAGAGTGCCAGGTAGCCCATGGCGGTGTACAGACCGGGCTCAGCAAAGACATCGGCTGATGGTGTGATAAAGAGAACCTCAGCACCCTTACGGTTAAAGCTGTGGTTGATCTTGACACCCGTCAGAGATTCCACATCTTCTGCAAGGAAATCGACGTTGTCTTTAAAGGTATGGGGCTGCAGGCCCATATGGTTACCAGTACGGTTGGAGTTGGAAGCGGGTTCCAGAATCCAGTTAATACCGACACCAACAAGGTGCAGCAGCTCCCGAAGCATCATGGTGACTTCGGCAGTATCAATACCGTAGGGACAGAATACTGAACAGCGTCTACACTCCGTACACTGGTAGGAGTACATAAACCATTCCTTCAATACGCCCACGGTCATCTCGCGAGCACCCGCCATCTTACCAAACAGTTTACCAGCCAGGGTAAAATCGTTTCGATAGACAGAGCGAAGCAGTTCCGCACGAAGTACCGGCATATTCTTGGGATCACCGGTACCGAGGAAGAAGTGACATTTATCTGCACAGGCACCGCAACGAACACAGCAGTCCATGAAGATCTTGAGCGATCTGAATTTTCCCAGACGCTCTTTAAGGCCTTTTAAGATGATCTCTTTCCAGTTCTCCGGCAGTTTCCAGTCATCTTCATCGGGAGACCAGACACGGGCATTAGGAAAGTTGAGCCCATCGGTGGCATTTAGATATTCTACCTTTTCCTTTTTTGCAGGATAGGCAAAGTTCCCCTCTTTAAATATAGCGGGAGTGTCCATCCAGTCTTTGGCCGGTTGTGCTCCTGTAACCAAGGACGGACCCTGCACTACGCTTTTTGATAGTTGTTCTAATTTTGCAAGTGCCATTATTCTTTATCCTTATATAATTTGGATCAACAGTCCTGTTATTCCTCGTCTTTCTTGGGAGGCAGCTCTTTCTCAACAGGGATGCCAGCCTCAACCATGAACTCTCTAAACTCATCCTCATATCCTGCATAAGAATGGGGCTTGAGGGTTGGATCGTTCCAAGGGTTGATATGACGTTTGGCACGACTGTCATTTGCCATATTTCTGGTTGGGCTCAAAAAGACACCGCCCATATGCATCAATTTACTGAATGGGAAGTAGATAAGCAGAGTGGAGACCAGGAAGACATGAATGTAGAAAATGGAACCAAGCTTGACGTTAATGACCGGGTTCAGAGTGACCAGACCAACCAGCAACTCTTTAATACTGATGATATCGATGTTGGTACGTAGGAAGTAACGCATCAACATACCAGTAGTGGCGATGGCGAAGATCAGGAAGAGTGGGAAGTAGTCATTGGCAAGTGAGATGTAACGCACATTACGATTCACCAGACGACGTCCAAATAGAAAGAGGACTGCGGCCAGAATGGCCAGGTCTGAGGCATAGAGCAGTGGCGATCCTACCTGTAGCATGGCACCAGCATCCATAAAATCCAGAAATTTCAGCCACTGCGGTACAGGGTTGAGAAAGAGACGCATATGCCTGATCACGATCACCAAAAACGAGTAGTGAAAGAGCAGGGCCGCCATCCACAACCAGCGTGAGGACTCATAGGTGATTTTTGGCCCTTCATGAAGTTCGGACTTAGTGTTCCGAAACAGAGACCTGAAGGCAAAAATTTCCAGGAACATCCTGGCTACAACTTCCGATGTTTTGGTTGGACAGTCAAGCTTATCCTGTTTGATGAAATCCAGAGATTTTCCTTGACCACAAGTGGTTGGAATGGAAAATGGCACGGGCGATTTCGCCCAATGCACTACTCTGTAAACAAAGCCACCCAGGAAGATCATGATCGCCAGATACGGAATGGCAACACCAAACAGGTATTGCATACCCGGTATCTGAGATCCCAGCCACGCAATGAGAACCAGCGCTAAGACTGCCAGGAATGAGAAGGCATACTTCATTTCTTCTAACCTCGCTTCAAATTGAACTGTTTAGATTCCCGTTCGGCAATTTCCCCTACCCCGGTTCAGAAACCTGTTAACTAAAATTTGCGATTTCGCCGATCAAATTGGAAAATCAACGGGATCGCTTTTATCTTTTTGCAGCAAGTTCGAAGGACACTTGCTGTCGGTGAGAATGATGGTGCCGGTTTTGATCTCTTTGATACGAACCTTGTATAACTGCTCACGGCATTGCATATACAGGTCAAAGGCGGCAAGGACAGCCAGGTCAACGGCAAACTCAAAATCATAGAGGTCAGCAATAAACTGCTTCCGCTCAGAGTCCTTAGCCAATATTTCTCGAGTAATGTGTTTTACAGCATGGATGGGAGCAACGGCTTCAGATGCGGTGAATTCCTGAATGGAACGAATCCGCATAATCTGATCGAGAGGAGCGACAAACTCCTTGGGGTCTGTATCTTTCACCAGAAGTTTAAAAAGCTTTCCCAGTGCCTCGCGAGTGTTACCACCCACTGGATTAGAAAACTTATCAGGACCTTTTTTAAAGAATGTTGAAGACTTATAACTCGACAGGGTGTAATCCACCCACTGGGCCACTATTCTATCTTCGTAATTTCGAAACGCCTCTGCAAGATCCATCGAATCCCCAATCTTTATTTAAAATCCATATATTGAATGAATAGCCATTCATAAGGATCGAGATTTAGCATTTTTTGGCATCTTAATCAAGAAAATTTT
>CAYWMZ010000379.1:0-3125 GCA_964459485.1 uncultured Desulfocapsa sp.
GATGGTTTGAGTCGTTTACTGACGATGGGTTCATCATCCAGGATCAAGATGCTGGTCTGTTCAGTTGGCATTGCTTTCCTCCGCTATAGTTTTGATTTGTTTAAAATACGCTTGTATTTTTGTGTCATCTGTCAGCTCTGAAAACGAAGACGCTGCGTATCCGGTTGCTGGCTAACATACAGCAATGGATGTGCCAGTATGCGTGTGGGAGTGAATGGAGAATGTTAGTGGTTTGTATGTGCGTGATATCGGGTGGATAGTGAATGTCTCCTGGGGGGTGCATCAAAGGTGGAGGAGCTAAGGGCTGTTTCAGTGTGAAAAAAAGAGTACCATTTTCCAGATTGAAACATTATTCTTGTTGGTTTGTCAAGTACTAGAAAGTGTGAGCTTAAAGTAGCCCAGCCTTTGGTGTCAGTTCCAAAGTGGAACGAATAGCTGTTTTGTATGAAGGCTTCAAGGGAACAGACCATCAAGGGTTACCCATATGGGGGGCCAGCCGCCGAAACAATTCAGGAGACCTTGAAAGAGAGGGGGCTGGATCTTTCTTCACAACACCCGGGTCCAGGCGTAACGGGCGCCAAGGAAACAGGAGGCGGCCAGATGTTTGGTCTCATCGTTAACCAGAGGCCCAAGGTAGCCATCTTACCTGTTTTGGTGCTCATTGCGGCTGCAAATCCTGCCATCATTTTTTTTGCTAATAGTGAAACATTAGTTGAATAGCTCTTTTTCTTCACCACTGTCAATCTCAACGGGTGGGATAATCAGTTTGTACACAGCACCAAGGCTTCTGACTGTTTCCATAAAGGCAGATGGCATGGGGATATCACGGTTGGTGGGTAACAGGCCAAAGCTGTCGGCCTGTTTCAGGATATGGGCGGAATCTTTCCCTTCCTGGTTGTCGCACAGCACTTGAATGCGCAGGGCATCGGCAAGGGGCGGGATTATCTGCGGGCACTTTGTCTTGATACCCAACAGCTCCTGTTCGATTAGTCCTTTGTGTTTGCCACGGAACAAGAGGAACTTCTCCTCCATATTTTGGGTATCAAATAGTTCGTTGGTGATGGATCCGGTAAGCATGGTCTGGGACATGGCGTCCAGCTCCGGATAGGTTTTACTGACAATCTCCTTATACTGCTTAAAAAAGATCATCTGGATCATTGCCACCCCCTCACGGAGTATGGGGATCAGTCGGGAATCGGTTTTACTGGTGTCGCTGCTCATGGTTTCAGGGATTGGCTGTGGAGTTAATAAGGGATTACAACACGACTTTGACTGCGGCGTGGTTTTTAAGGAGTTGGTACAGTTTCAGGCGGCCTTCATCGTCTTGCACCACTACTTCTACGTTGAGGCTGCAATACTTGCCCCCTGAACTGGTGTGTGAGTTAGAGACCAGGACATCCTGATGGCCTAACAGTGTCTTTATGCAGCGTCTGAGGGCTGCTTCATCCTGGCCGATAACCTTATATACCCAGGAACAGGGGTATTGGATGTCAGGCTTATCTTTGCAGGAAAATGGTTTGGCGAATGGGTCTAGTGTCATGGTAGTGTCTGTAAGGAATTATGGCTCTTGTGTGGAGTCTGTGCAAAATAGAATGGAGGATTCTACCGAGCCTCACGGGAAGAGTCAAGGGAAAGGGGATTGTAAGATGAGTGGGATTTTGAATGATCCGTACCATGAAAACGCATTTCATATGGCTGTTATCATACCTATAAAATAAGTTTTCACTTTGCAAAAGAGCTGGATGCGGGTATATATTTTGTGAAATCTAAAGACCAGTTATTATGCTATATATGTTCTTTCTGGAGTGGCCTGGTATAGGCAGTTGGCAGTTTTTTGGGAAGATCAGTTTGAGAATGGAGGTTCTATGGATACGCTGAAGGCCGTTTGTTTTTCTAAAAAGAAATTCAAAATAGCTATTTTTTCCTCTCTCTGCCTTCTCTTTGGAGGCGTTTTTGCGTCTGCTGCTACCCCCGATGACTACGGTGAGGCCGATGAACTCCTCCTGTTTCAGGATATGACCCTGGTCGTATCTGCGTCCAGACAAAAACAGCCCGAAAATCTCCTCTCCGTCCCTGTCAGTGTTATCACCGCCGATGATCTCCATTATGGCGGCTACACTTCCATCCCTGAAGCCCTGCGTTTTACCCCAGGTGTAGACGTGGTACGCTTGGATAATAACAGATATGCTGTGGGGATCCGTGGGCTACAGGGAAGTTTTTCAGATAGAATGATGACCCTGGTTGATGGTATGCCTGCTGACAGTCCTGCCTTCGGTGGGCCAATGTTCAGTACCCTGCCGCTTATGATGGAAGACATTGAACGGATCGAGGTTGTTCGAGGTTCTGGCGGTGCGGCCTGGGGGGCTAATGCCCTGTCGGGTGTTATCAATATTATTACCAAAGAACCTAAATCTGTCCCCGGCCTTCTGCTGAGCTCTCAATTTACTGAATCTGGGGGCAGTTCCTCGCAGGTTCGGTTTGCTGATAGCAGTAGAAACTGGAGCTGGTTGCTGTCTGCCGGGTACGAAGAGACAAAATCTTCCGAGGAAGTTCTTGACCTTGCTGCCGGTGAAGGGGGGACAGATTTTCAGCGTCGCAACCTTGCCCGCGGAAAGTTGGTGTATAAAACCGATTCGGAGTTGGAGCTCACCTTTGGGGCAGGAGTGACCTCTACCGATCGTGGAGCCTTTGATACGGCAGGTATGTCTGTAAAGGATGACAATGCATTTGATACCGTAAATGGTTATATGAAAGCAGCCAAAGTATTTAGTCCGGATACCGAGGGCTATGTTCGCTGGGCTGGACGCTATCACGATATGAAAAGGATGTCATTTGGTTCATCTATGTACCGAGTTTTTGAAAATGATGTTGAGACCCAGGTCAATATGACGGGTATTGCTAAGCATTCATTGGCCTTTGGGGCTAATTTCAGGAATAGTTCCATAAAATCAAAACCAGTGTCAGCTGACACCTTCACCCTTAGTGAAGAAAATGTGTATGAGAACTGGATCGGGGTTTTTGGTTCTGATCGCTATCAGTTTTCCAAGCAGCTTATATTTGAGGCGCAGCTTCGGTCTGATTATTTTTCCGAAGGGGATGTGGACTGGTCAGGACGTGCCTCCACT
>CAYWMZ010000380.1:0-3116 GCA_964459485.1 uncultured Desulfocapsa sp.
ACGGCACCGGTGATTTCGGCCACCGTCTCACCTTTCATACGCAAGGCGGTGATAAAGGAGCCTATCTGGGCATCTGTTGCCTGGCCACCCATGATTTCATTCATAACATCGACCATTTCCTGATCGACAAGATCCTTTCCCGTCACAACCTGGGCTATTGCAGCTTTTATATCCATATGATTATCTCACCGTCATAAAGTTCTTGAGGAGTGTTACGCCAGCAGGAGTCATGATGGATTCGGGGTGGAACTGTACCCCCTCAACATCCATTTCTTTGTGGCGTATCCCCATTATTTCACCTTCTTCGGTCCAGGCGCTAATCTCAAAACAATCAGGTATCGACTCTTTTTCCACAATGAGCGAGTGATAGCGCATGCCTTCAAAAGGGTTGGAAAGATCTTTAAAGACCCCCTTATTGTCATGGTAGATCGGAGAGGTCTTACCATGCATAATGCGTGGGGCACGTATGACCTTTCCGCCAAAGGCCTCGGCGATGGACTGATGCCCTAGACAAACACCTAACACCGGAATCCTGCCACTAAAATAGCGAATACAGTCAATGGAAATCCCGGCCTGTGAAGGTGTACAGGGCCCAGGAGAGATAAGGATACGCTGCGGATTCAACGCTGCTAGCTCAGCCACACTGATCCTGTCATTCCGAAAGACCTCAACGTCCACCTCTTGAGAATCCTCCAAGGCGTTATTGGCAATGGTCTGGACGATATTATAGGTGAAAGAATCGTAATTATCTATAATGGCAAGCATGATCTAAAAGCCCTCTTCTGCAAGCTCTACTGCACGGCGCAGCGCCATGGATTTGTTGATTGTCTCTTCATATTCCTTGATTGGATCGGAATCAAACACCACTCCTGCACCTGCCTGAACCCAGAGGTCATCTCCCTGCATAACAAATGTCCTTATGGTAATACAAAAGTCCATATTTCCGGAAAAACCAAAATATCCGACGGATCCGGCATAAGGGCCACGACGATCCGGTTCCAGTTCGTCTATGATCTCCATGGCCCGAATCTTTGGAGCGCCACTCACTGTGCCGGCAGGAAAACAGGCCTTAATAACATCAAACTGATTCTTGCCAGATTTGATCCGCCCCTTGACGCCAGAAACGATATGCATAACATGGCTGTACCGTTCAACCACCAGAAGATCCGTTACGACCACACTGCCGCCTTGTGCAACCCGGCCCACATCATTGCGGCCAAGATCCACAAGCATCAAGTGCTCAGCCCGTTCTTTAGGGTCGGCCAGCAACTCCTCTTCAAGGGCCTGATCTTCTTCAGGGGTCTTACCACGCTTTCTAGTACCAGCAATGGGTCGCAGCTCGATGTCCTCATCTTCATTGCGAACGAGAATTTCAGGAGAGGATCCAATCTGAATAAGGTCGCCTAGTTTGAGGTAAAAAAGGTAGGGACTGGGATTGATATGACGTAAGGCTCTGTACAGGTCTAAGGCATTGAGATCCGTTTTGGTATGAAAACGCTGAGACAATACAACCTGTATAATATCACCTGCTTTAATATACTGCCTTGCCCTCTCTACCATATCACAGAAATCCTTCTTTTCCATATTGGATCGGAAGTTGTGTTTTCTGTTACTCCCCTTAGTGCTTGAGCCAAGAAAGGAAATAGGTACTGGCCCCCTCAGGGTCTCAACAACAGAATCAATCCTGGCAATAGCAGAGTCATAGCATTCACGTTCGGATCGGTCGTCAGTGCCACCAAGCCAGCAAACCACAGTCACCGTCTGTTCAAAACTGTCATGTATAAGGACAAAACGGGGAATCATAAAGGAGGAATCGGGGAAATCGAGCTCTTCCATGTCGCATGGGAGTTCTTCCATATGGCGAACCATATCATACCCAAGAAACCCGACAGCCCCACCGCAGAACCTGGGGAGGTCTTTGTTTTCAGAGGCCTTAATCGACTCAAGCAAGGTCTGTAGCGCCTCTAGCGGATTTGATCCGGAAGCAACTCTATGCGAGAGTTCACGAGAAAAAAATTCAAGATGTATGGCTGAACCCTTTGATGAAAATGTGAGGAGTGGGTCAAAGCCAATAAAGGAGTAACGTCCCCATTTTTCACCACCTTCCATACTCTCAAAGAGAAAGCTGTGCTTCTCCCCACCGCCAATCTTGGCAAAGAGGGTCAGGGGGGTGTCGAGGTCGGCAATGATTTTCCTGTAGACAGGTACCAGATCGGCATTTTTCCTGATCTTAAGAAAGTCATTATATTCTGGAAGATATGTAATCGAAGGCATGGATTGCTATGCAAAAAAGGTTCATCTAGCGAAGTTTTAACAGGCTGGCAGCGAAAGCACGAGGCTTCACCTTACCATAGAAAACAGAAAAGGCCATAAAGTCTTATGACTTTATGGCCTTTTCTTCTGCTTGCGAGGTCACAGGAATACTCCTGCTTGAAAATGATCAGGCAGCAACCTGCATCTTGTTGACGCGTTTGCTGAGACGGGAAACCTTGCGTGATGCATTCTTCTTATGGATGGTACCTTTGGAAGCGGTCTTGGCAATTACGGGAATGGCTGACAAAAGCGCAGTCTTGGCATCTTCCTGAGATCCAGCAACGATGGCAGCGTCTACTACTTTTATTGCATTTCTCATGCGGGTTTTATTGGCACGATTTCTAAGACGACGTACCTGGGATTGACGATTACGTTTCTCAGCTGATTTATGATTAGCCACAAATATCTCCTGTAATGGTATCTAATATATCACTGCTCAGCCCTTGAGGGCCGAAAAATTCAAAAGGTTCTAAAGGCAATGTTTTTGCGTCAGAACAAAACTATTCATTTTTAATATGATTCGAAATTAAAGTCAATAGAAAATGAATTTTCCTTTTAAAAATATGGTGAGAAGACGATTCTATTTGACTTGACATCAGTTCCCGAGATATTCTATTTCATTGGGTGTTTGCATCGTATGCGAGTCTCTTTTAAAAGGGAAAGATCTCTTTTTTTCGATTGTCCTTAAGCGTTCATGGATGGCTCGCTGTTAGCACCTAGCAGACAGTGCCCAGTTGTTTGCGTATTTTATTTAACGCAGGGTTCAGTTTTCACTATCTACTCTAAATCTATTAAAATTATTA
>CAYWMZ010000381.1:0-3100 GCA_964459485.1 uncultured Desulfocapsa sp.
AGAACCATCTGATATACCGATATACCTACTTTCAAAAGAAGCGTCAAAATCAGTTAAAATGGTCCTTACTGGTGAAGGTAGCGATGAAGTCCTTGGTGGGTACCCAAAGCACGTGTTTGAAAGGTTCAGTCAGTATTACCGGCTCATACCGTCTGTATTGCGCAAAAAGTTATTGGAGCCGGTAGTAAATTCACTGCCTTATCGGTATAGAAGAATAAAAACAGCCGTCAATACATTGGGGATATCCCGTGATGAAGAAAGACAGCCAAGATGGTTCGGTGCCACAGGATATGAAGAATCAGAAAAGTTACTTGCATTTCAAGATCCGTTTTCAGATACCAGGCCCGTTATACCGTTCGATGTTGATGCCGGAAATAGTGCGTTAAGAAAAGTGCTGTACTTTGATCAGACCAGTTGGTTGCCGGATAACCTTCTTGAAAGAGGTGATCGTATGACAATGGCTGCATCTATTGAAGCAAGAATGCCTTTCATGGATCACAAGATTGCCGAGTATGTTTCTCAGCTTCCTGATAAATATAGAGTGCATGGCAAGACTACAAAATGGCTGTTGCGTGAATCAGTTAGAAAAATGATTCCAGAGCGTATTTTGGCAAGACCCAAAGTTGGTTTTCGATTACCTGTAAATGAATGGTTCAGGGGGCCTATGAAAGAATACTTGCTAGATAATTTACTCGGCAATACGTCACTATCAAAAAATCTCTACCATGAGCATTACCTTAAAAAGATACTAAATGACCATTTAAGTGGACGACAAAATTATGAAAAGTTGCTGTGGACGTTACTGAATCTGGAGATATGGATTCAGAAAAATAATATGAGCATTGAGTAATCCTTAGTTGAGATTCCCGAGACGTGGTCAGTCTTTTTGACGCCCCAGTTAAGCTAAGCATAGAAGTGGAGACCCCATCATCTGGCGAATTGCATCTACTCCGGCCCAGCTTGAGTAGAAGTGGAGCAGCTACACTTCTGTCATTTTTCATTTAGCCAAAGATAATCGCTTATCGTAAGATAACGCATCAAGAACATCGCCTAGTTCATCATTCAACGCCTCAATAGTTTCTGCCAGCAGCTTACGTTTATAATCCCCTGGTGTAATTTGCCTTTTATGCTTGTTTAAATCTTCAGATGAAACTGCAAACTCTTTTTTGTGTTTTTTGTATAACCGCTCATAGATATCTTGATGCGAGCTTTGCTTCGTCAATACCGACAAGATATTTTTCTCGTGAATTTGCAAGCACTCAAATGCCGTCATAAATTGCTTTAACCATGCAGCATAGTCAAGGACCATCGTTTCATACTTTACAAATACGACGTTTTCCTTCTCGAACAATGAATCAATAAGACCTTGGTAATACTTACGGAACTGTGGGCATCTTTCCAATACAAATGTATCTATACCGTGTTCGGCCCATTGTCTCTTACGTTCATCACTAACAGAAAACCCCCCAGCCTTTGGATGACTGTACACATTAGAAAAATAAAGAGAAACTAATACGTCTCTAGGATCACGCAGATGTAGTATCGAGCTATACGCACCTAAGTCATCCGGGATATTTGGTTCTGCCTCGCCGGCACGTATAGGGCCAAAACATCCACTGCTTTCAGCTACACCATTAATAAATGACATCCAAGATGATTTCTTTATTCTCTCAAAGTTTTCATCTTGATTTATCGAGTAGTAATTAATTCCGTACGCTTTTGCCGCATCTCCTGAGAGCTTGTGCAAAAACATTGAAGCGGCCTTGTGTACGGTATAAACAAGTATTTTTTTCATTTGAAACCCCTATTTAGAGCCTTGTATAAGTTTGCAAATTAAGTCTGCTGTCAAGTATTACCTGCCTTTATTCCTGGAAATCATATTTTGACCTGCCCAACCTCAAACAACGTGGGTCAAGCTGAGGTTGGAAATCCTTGGCTCTGAGCAACAATAGTGGAGGGCCTGTCATGAAAGAGTTTGCCGCAGAATAGATTTGGTGCGAAACGGCTTCGACACTGGCGATCATCAGGCAGCTATAGGCTGAGCACAGGCACCCCACCTGTATTGGGCTGGACGTGTACATAGGAGACTATCGCGGGTCACCCTGGAGTGCCGGGGCGAGATCGCCAACAGGCCCAAGGTGGTGGCGAGCCATTTCGATTTCACTTTAAACCGCTGCCAATAGCAGGTCAGGACTTCGGATTCGGTTTTTCTGGACATACTTTCTCCTGTGTTGTGGTCTCGAGAAACTATTGACTGGTTATTGTGTGAACTGATAGGTGTCGATTCGCTGGCGCTTACGGTAAAAATTAACGATGAATCGAGAATTTGTGATGTGGTTCTCAGTGTGTGGGGGAGGGTGTGGACAATATTTTTGTGGTGCTTCTCATCTGTCGTGAGATAACCCTGTGGCTCGTATTGCCGATTGGTGTGCCTGACAATGGCTGCCATCGCTATGACAGCAGGTTATTTTACAGTGTTCCAAATACATCTCACCTGTTTTGGCCTTATATTGCGCTAATTTTGCCATAAATGTCGAATACATTTACAAAAATATTTCTCATATGGCCAGAATTGCTCCACACAATCAGGCGGTCTGATATACTCCCTGTACAGGATGATCGAACTGTGGGCTTGCGAGTGTGTTCAGTTCTCGAAATAGTGTACACTTAACGCTGGATCTTCTTGAAATTACAATAAAATATCGTATTGAGAATGAGTGAAATCGGGTATGCGTCTGCAACTATTGTACAAGGTCTATCAATGTGCGCTCCAAGTGGCGTTGCTACTCACGCTGATAATTTATTTGCAACCTTCGATTGCAGCAGAGGGATATCGTCTGGGTGGGGGCGATACAGTTTCGATAACCGTCTTTGATCAACCGGATCTGAGCGCTACCACCCGAATCAGTGAACAGGATGGGACGATAAGTTATCCACTACTTGGAACAGTGGCGATAGCAGGGCTTACCCAGGAAGAAGCTGGCCGCAAAATTGCCAGGTTGTTCGAAAATGGTGGTTACCTCAAGTTTCCACAGGTTACTCTTTCGGTAAAGGATTTCATCAGTCAGCAGATACCTATCATGGGGCAGGTCAATCGACC
>CAYWMZ010000382.1:0-3081 GCA_964459485.1 uncultured Desulfocapsa sp.
GAAAGAGGCAGACTGCGATATGAGCAACGGTTAAAATGGTTGTCATAATCTATTGGATCTCAATTAAAATTTATGATTCTACAAAACGATTCAGCATTCAGTGCTGCACCGCCTACAAGCGCTCCGTCAATATCAGGTTGCGCCATGAGCTCGTCAATATTATCAGCTTTGACCGAGCCACCATACAATATTCTCACGGAGTCGGCAATAGCTTTTTCAAAAATTTCTGCCAATAGTTTTCGAATAAAGGCATGAACCTCCTGGGCCTGCTCCTTAGTGGCTGTTTTACCGGTACCTATGGCCCAGACAGGTTCATAGGCCACTACTAATTTTCCCATATCAGCGGAGCCTACTCCAGCAAGCCCTAATCGCAACTGCTCCTCAAGGAGGCGAAAGGTTTCGTCCGCCTCACGCTCTTCCAGACTCTCCCCGATACAGAAGATGGGCATCAGGCCATGTTTCAAGGCCCCATGTACCCGCTTATTAATAAGGTGATGGTCTTCGTGGAATATCTGTCTTCGTTCGGAATGGCCGATAATAGCAGCAGTTCCTCCGGCAGCTGTCACCATGGATGGTGATATCTCTCCGGTGAAGGCACCCTGCTGTTCCCAGCATACATTCTGCGAGGCGATAAGAACCTCCGTCCCCTGAAGAACGTGTCCCACCTCACTGAGAACTGTGTAAGGGGGAGCCAAAAGGACATCACGATCACTCAGTCCTTGGGAACATTTACCGATCTCAGCTGCCAGCATGCAGGCATCGTTTACGGTGGTATGCATCTTCCAGTTTCCGGCAAGTAATGGTCTACGTTTCATTCTCTCTCCTTTGCGCACATTAGCATTCAATCATAGCTTTTATTTATTTCCTCAATCCTGTAAGACCTGGACACCGGGCAGTGTTTTTCCTTCCATTAAGGTGAGAAAGGCCCCACCACCCGTGGACATATAGGAGATGTTGGCGGCCTCACCGGATTTTTTTACTGCAGCATTGGAATCACCGCCACCAGTGATGGACAGGGCATGTGAGGATGCTACAGACTGACACATGGCCATGGTGCCACGGGCAAATGCATCCATCTCAAAGGCACCCATGGGGCCGTTCCAGACGATGGTTCGGGCATCGGCCAAGGCTTCCTGAAAGTACACAGTAGTGGCAGGCCCGATATCAAGTGCCATCCAGTTCTTCGGAATATCACGGAAGGTCACATTCTTGGTCACGGCGTCAGCAGCAAAACGATCTGCCACCACAAAATCCACCGGGAGGTAGAGCTTCACCCCTTTTTCCCCGGCCTTTTCAATGAAATGCAAGGCCGTATCGAGGAGATCGTCTTCTGTCTTGGAGGCCCCGACCTCAATACCCTGACTTTTGAGAAAGGTATTGGCCATGGCTCCGCCAATGATCATGGAATCGACCTTATCCAGCATATTTTCCAGGGCACCAAGTTTGGATGAGACCTTGGCCCCGCCCACCAGGGCCACAAGGGGGCGCACCGGAGTATCCATGGCTTTGTGGAAAAAATCCATCTCGGTCTGCAACAGAAAACCAGCAGCCTTTTCTGCAACATGGGCAGGAATACCAACCACAGAGGCGTGAGCCCGGTGGGAAACGGCAAAGGCATCGTTAATATAGACATCAGCCATGCGGGCGATCTGTTCGGCAAAGGCCGGATCATTTTCCGTCTCTGCACTGTGAAAACGGAGATTTTCCAGCATCACAACCTGACCTGGCTTCATGGCGGCCACCATGGCCTCACTCTCTGAACCAATACAGTCTGGGGCCAGCGTCACATCACGTCCAAGAAGAGTTGCGAGGTGGCTGGCAACAGGGGCCAGACTAAAGTCCATAACCCGCTGTCCCTTAGGCCGCCCCATATGGGAGCAGAGGATCAGCCTGGCATCCTGATCCAGGATATACGTAATGGTATCAAGGGCCATACGAATACGAATATCATCGCTGATATTCTTGTCAGCATCCATGGGGACATTAAAGTCCACCCGTACCAGAACCCGTTTTCCCTTCAGCTCAAGATCACGAATCGTGTTCATCTATCTGTTTCCAATAGTATTTTATTGTTTAGCAGTGGCACTGTTTGGTAATGCGCACCGCAAAATCACTGCGTCATCCACGGGATCTGTGAAGTAACGCCTGCGCCGCCCTGTCTCCTGAAAATCTCTTCCTGCATAGAGCTGCAAGGCACCACGATTGTGGGAACGAACCTCAAGAAAGATCTGCGCCACATCCTGCGCCAGCATTTGCTGACACAACGCATCCAAAAGCTGGCCAGCAATACCCTTCAGGCGATGCTCGGGATGAACCGCAATCTTCAACAGCTCACCATCTTCCGCCGCCACAAGCCCACAACACCAGCCCACGATTTTCATATCTTCCGATGCGGCAACGAGAACCAGTCCTGAATCCCGCTGCAATTCGGCTTCGACCTGTTGCACCTTCCAGGCTGAAGGGGACGTGGCCTCAATGGCTGCAACAGCGGCCACATCTGCGCCTTGCATCCGGCAGATATACATCCTTAGAGCATCTTGTCGGCAACAGACACCGTCAGATCTCCCAGGGTATTGGTGTAACTTCCCAATTCATTATCATACCAGGCGTAGACCACGGCCTGGGTGATGGGAACATTGAGGATATGATCAGCACCGGAATCAATCGAGCAGCTCTGCAGCTTTTGCAGATTCACCGGAATGGAGGCGGTTCGGGTATGGGTCTCAGTCCCTTCGATCACCGCTGCTGCCTGGGGAACCCCGATGATATCTGAAGACACATTCTGCTCCTCACTATAGTCAAGGTAGGGGCTGTTCTCGGCATATTCACGATAGATCGAATTAATCTGATCCCGTTTCAGTGGACTGTCCAGATCATCCTGAACGTTGAGCACCAAGACAATAAGGGAGCCGGTGGAGGTGGGAATCCGAACAGACTCTGCGATAAATCCAATGGACTGCATTTCCGGGATAACCAGCCTCAGGGCCTTGGCGGCACCGGTGGTGGTCAGGATAATATTGTTTAAGATGGAACGGTTCTTTCGTAGGTCAGAGGCGCCGGATTTGGGCAGGGTATCTAAGA
>CAYWMZ010000383.1:0-3070 GCA_964459485.1 uncultured Desulfocapsa sp.
ACACCTTTGGCCGAGCCGAAGGGGAGGGATTGAAATATATACGTTTTGAGCTGGCCATGGTCATAAAACAGCGGCAGTTTCAGCTGCTGCCCCTGTTTTTTTGTCGCAATTTTATGAAATTCATTGGCTATAAGCTGGGGAGCAAGTATGATGTTTTGCCTCAATGGCTGCCCCCTCGCCTCAGTATGAATCCGCACTGGTGGGAGCGCAGAAACAGGAGTTAAGTCTTAAAAATTCAGAACTAAGAAAAAGGCGTCGCAGCTTCGTATAGATTGTTATGAATATGCTTTCCACAAATCTGAAGGAACAGAGTTCCATCATGGCCAGACTGCTGCATGTCATTGACTGCCTGGTGGTTGTGGGCTATGTGTGGCTGCTGTTGGTCTGGTATCGGGTGCCTTGGTCTCCCTACTACAGCAGATTTGCCATTATCACCACTGTCCTTTGTCTTATCACCTTTCAATCGTTTCAACTCTATAGATCCTGGCGTGGCTGGAAGTTCTTTCAGGAGTTTCTGGTTATCCTCCGTGCCTGGGGCACGGTAATCGGTGTGCTGCTCTTCTACTTCTTTGTCTTTAAAATATCCCACGCCTACTCCCGGGTGGTCTTCCTGATCTGGTCTCTTTCCACCCCGATCCTGCTCTTCAGCCTCCATGTGGCAGCAAGAAAGATCCTGCATCACTTCAGGTCACAGGGAAAAAACGTGCGTCATGCGGTGATTGCGGGTGCCGGAGATCTTGGTGTCTCTTTGGCCCGTGAGCTTGAAGGAATCCCCTGGGCCGGTATTGATGTTATCGGTTTCTTTGATGATAAGGTGGAGGAAAGTGCAGAAATTGCGGAGATGGGTAAGAATCTGCTAGGGGATATCGATACCCTGCCCGGTTATCTTGAGAGCAATGACATCGATTATGTCTATATTGCCCTGCCCATGCGGGCCGAGAAGAAGATATTTAAAATTCTACGTGAATGCCGATCCCTTGGGGCCCGTATTTACCTGGTGCCCGATCTCTATGTTTACGGTCTGCACCATGCTGAAATGCAGTCTCTTGGCAACCTGCTTGTCCTTAATTTCAATCCCAATACTGAGTGGAAACGCAGTTTTGATGTGATCTTCTCAAGCATCGTGCTTGCCTGCATCTCCCCCCTGATGTTACTTGTGGCCCTGCTGGTAAAACTTCAGGACGGTGGCCCCATATTCTACAAACACAGTCGGATCACCTCGGCCGGAAAGGAATTTGGATGCTTGAAGTTCCGTTCCATGGTGGTGAATGCCGAGGAGATGCTTGAGGAGATGCTTGAAAATGATCCTGCACTATGTCGGGAGTGGGAGAACAGTTTTAAGTTGCAGAACGATCCCCGCATCACCAGACTTGGCAAATTCCTGCGCAGGACCAGTCTCGATGAACTGCCCCAGTTTATTAATGTCTTGAAGGGGGAGATGAGTGTGGTGGGAGCCCGGCCCATTGTGGGTAAGGAACTTACCGTTTTTTATAAGGAGAGTGCCGGTCGCTACTGCTCTATGAAACCCGGAATCACCGGCCCCTGGCAGGTGGAGCGCAGATCAGACAGTACCAGCTATGATGAACGGGTGGGCATGGATGACTGGTATATCCTGAACTACTCGTTGTGGACCGATATCAAGATCATCTTTAAGACCATCAGGCGGATCTTTGATGGTCGCGGTGCCGTTTAAACGCTTCAAGCGTTCAGCTCTATAATGGCTCGCATTAAGGCCTTGGGGGCATCATCTGCTGCCCTATCCAGACTGTTAATCGGGATCTCCTGACGCTCTGCCTTGCGGATAGACTGGGAGTCTGGGAAAAAGGTAATGGGGCTGCATCCCAGTCCCTCTTCAAGAAACTTTTTATCCTCATCATCCTGAACCAGATTCGCCACAAAACTGATAGTGGGAATGTGGACATCTTCCGCCAGCTTTTTTACCTTCAAAGCCGTACGAATGGAAGACTTTGAGGGGATCACCACAATAAGCAGCTGGTCAATACCGGCGATGGTTCCCCGGCCCAGATGTTCCACCCCCGCCTCCATATCAAGCAGTACCACCTGATCCTTTGTTAATAGCAGTTTGGTGAGCATACGGCGCAGTACATTATTTTCAGGGCAGGCACAACCCTTATCACCCGTCTGAATGGCACCCAGCACCATCAGTTTCATGCCATTGTGGCTGAGCATGAAGTCCACGAGTAGGTCATTGACCTCCGGATTCATATTGTACATGGGAGAGCCGGGAGTCTTGCCGGATCGTTCTACAAGGAGTTTGGTCATATCGGCAATGGGGCGGATGGCTTCCGGGTGTTTCACTCCCAGGGTCTCAGCCATATGGGGGCTGGGATCGGCATCAATGACCAGCACATCTTTGCCGGACTGTTTGAACGCTTCGGCTAAAAGTGCCATGATGGTGGTCTTGCCCACTCCACCCTTGCCGCTGATTGCAATCTTCATAATTTTTTCCTTGTGTAAGTTTCGCTTTTTCTTGCAAGCAGATCCAGAATGCTTATAACATAGAACGAAATGTAGCGTATTTTAATTATTGCGTAAACCTAAACTGGAGCTTTTTTTCTTATGGAACATGTGAGTAATCAACTGACTCTGACCCAGGCCCGTCAGGTTGCATCCACCGTTTTTCTGGCCAAGGTCTTTAACTGGATGGCCATAGGTCTTGGGCTTACAGGTATTATTGCCTGGTTTGTTGCTTCAAGTGGCTTTGCTGTTCAATTGCAGCCTTTTTTCATGCCATTGATGCTGGTAGAGCTTGGCCTGGTATTTTTTCTGTCTGCTCGCATAAATAAAATTCAGGCAGAGACTGCCACCGGTCTGTTCCTTGGCTATGCTGCGCTGAATGGCGTCACCATGTCCATGATATTTCTCATTTATACCAGTTCTTCTATCGCCGCTACATTTATGATTACGGCCGGGATGTTTGGATCCATGGCCGTCTACGGCCTGGTGACCAAACGGGATCTTTCCGGTATGGGATCTTTTCTCTTTATGGGGCTGATCGGGATAATCATCGCCTCTGTGGTGAATATCTTTCTGCAAAGCTCTTCACTCT
>CAYWMZ010000384.1:0-3067 GCA_964459485.1 uncultured Desulfocapsa sp.
CATGCCATACTGTTAACAGTGATACTTTTTTAACACTATTTTTTGTAGGATACATAAGCCAGTACGCAGTACAAACCAGTGAACCCCGGTGAACATGCCCACACAAGAACCCAAAACGAATGCCAATGCCCGGGATATATTTATCCGTGAACAAATCCTTGCGCAGGTAACCAGGCTCATCCCCTTAGGAATACTCACAGCCATAATCCTTGCTTTCCTGCTTGTCTTCGCCATGATGGGCCAGGTTTCTCTTCAAAACAGTATCGTCTGGTTTGTAATGATTACACTGGTCTCCCTGTTACGCCTCCCTGCTTGCTTCTTCTTTCTGAAGAGGCGACTCCCCTTCCCCTTTATGAGCCAAAGACAGTATCTTATCTGTGGTATTTTTCTCACCGGGGCATTGTGGGGAGCTACGGCCTATATCCTCTTCGCCGACTCCTCCATACTGCACCAGGCCCTGCACATTGTTGTTCTTGGCGGAATTGTTGCGGGAGCCATTGTCATATATGCCATAGATATGAGTATGTTCATCTCTTTCTGCATCCCGGTTATGACACCGATGATATGGAGACTCTTCTCCATGGGCTCCACCTACAATCTGATAGCACTGTGTCTCAGCCTCTTCCTGATCTTTACCATATTTGCCACCGGCAGAATCAACAAGAGCCTCATCGACATCCTTATCCTTCGATTTGAAAGAAAGGAACTAATCAACAACCTCAATATGCGCCAAAAGGAGAGCCTTCGCATCAACAGACGCCTTGAGGAAGAGATCAAAAGCCACAAGGAAGTGACCCTTGAACTCTCAATATACAAAACAAAGCTGGAAGCACTTGTCTGTAAACGAACAAAAGCACTGAATGCCGAAATCAAAGAACGCCGGGCCTATGAGAAAAAGCTTATCCAGAACAAAGAAGAACTGGTATTTCTGGCCTTCCATGACGGACTAACCAAGCTCCCCAACAGGCTCTTCTTCAAAGAGACCCTGACCCAAGCCACCCAGAGAGCAGACCGGACCGGTAAAAAATTGGCTCTGCTTTTTCTGGATCTGGATAATTTCAAGGACATCAACGACACCCTGGGCCATGATATTGGAGATACACTGCTCCAGCGTGTGGCCACCCTTTTAAAAAGCTATTGCCGCAGTGAGGATACCATCGCCAGACTGGGTGGGGATGAGTTTATGTTTCTTCTGGAAAACCTTAGCAATGGTCCAAATGAAGTCCGTATCATATGTGCGCGCATCAGCAAAGGTCTGAAACACCCCATACTGGTAACTGGCCATGAGATCAATATCAGTGCCTCCATAGGGATCACTCTCTATCCCGATGATGGTGATAACATCGAGACCCTGATCAAAAACAGTGATCTGGCCATGTACCGAGCCAAAGAGATGGGCAAGAACAAGTTCTGTTTTTTCACAGACCAGATGAATATCGACCTGCGCCACAAAGTACTACTGGAGCATGACCTCCAAAGGGCACTGACCAACAACGAGCTTATTCTCTACTATCAAGCAAAGGTCAATATCCAGACCAGTGAAATTACTGGGTGTGAGGCCCTGATTCGCTGGCGCAGAGCCGATGGCACCATCATTCCCCCCTGTGACTTTATCCCCATGGCCGAGCTCACTGGAATAATCCGCAAGATTGATCGTCTGGTGCTGCAAACCGCCATGAAAATGAATCAACGCTGGAACAAGGAAAATGGCTCCCCCCTCAATATGGCCATCAACATCTCTGCCAACCAGTTTCAGGAACCAAACTTTCCGGATCTGGTGGCGAAAATGTTGCAGGAAAGCCGTCAGGATGCGGCTAATATAACCCTGGAGATCACCGAAAATATCGTTATGGAGGACGTGGAACGGGCCATGGAGACTATGGAGGCCATCTCAAAGCTTGGAGTCAAGATCGCCATTGATGACTTTGGCACAGGATACTCATCGCTGAGCTACCTCAAAAAGTTTCCCGTGGATATCCTCAAAATTGATCGGTCCTTTGTGATGGACATCCCAGGTAACCAGGATGACGCCACAATCACCACCTCCATCCTCCATCTGGCCCGGAATCTCGGACTCTCTGTGGTGGCAGAGGGGGTTGAAAACACCGCCCAACTGAAATTTCTACAGTTGCTTGGATGTGAAGAAGTCCAGGGTTTCCTCTTCTGCAAACCATTACCTGCTGATGAATTCAGTGCCTTTCTCAGGAACAGCCATGTAGTAGAAGAGCTGGTGAGCAAAAACCTGTTGCTGGCTCATAAAAGTGACCCCGCCACATAATTTTCCAATCACAAATCTATGGTTCCTGGAACCATATCCATAGCAAAGAAAAGAGTATCAGCTCATTCGGTATGATATCCCGCTGCACTCACCTCTTCGCGATCATATTGCAATATGACTTATGGGACAAAATAATCGTATCACGGCACTGCTTACCTAACGTTCTCTGCGTAGACGCCACTCCTCAACCTGACAGTAGAGAACCGGCACCACAAAGACGGTGAGCAGGGCAATGATCATTCCACCAAAGGAGGGAATAGCCATGGGCACCATAATATCCGAGCCCCGTCCACTTGAGGTCAGGATGGGTACCAGGGCCAGAATAGTGGTGGCAGAAGTCATCAGGGCTGGACGGATACGCCGTTCCGCACCCGTGACGATCATCTCTCTGATCTCTACTGTGGATGTTCCCTGGAATTTCCTGCGTGCCTCATCGAGGTAGGTGGCCATAAGGACGCCATCATCCGTTGCAATCCCAAAGAGTGCCAGGAAACCGACCCAGATGGCCACAGAGAGGTTGATGGGATGCACCTGGAACAGCTCCCGCATATGGGTTCCAAACAGAGAAAAATTGAGAAACCAGTCCTGCCCGTAGAGCCAGATCATCATAAAACCTCCTGACCAGGCCACCAGGATTGCTGAAAAGACCATTATAGTGGTGGACATGGACTTGAACTGAAGATGGAGGATCAGCATGATCACCAGCAGGGCCAGGGGCCGGATAAAACTAAGCCCTTTCTGAGCCCGGATCTGATTTTCGTAGTTTCCGGCAAAGGTGTAGGAGACACC
>CAYWMZ010000385.1:0-3049 GCA_964459485.1 uncultured Desulfocapsa sp.
TGTACTCGCCGGCAAAACGGGAGCCATGGCAGGCGTAGCAGGTTTTATCCATGGGTGGGGTTTTTAGGAACCGATGTCGATCAAGAAGACCACCCTTAGCGACCGTTGGCCAGGCAACATGGCAGGAACCGCAACTGGCATGACAGTCGGCACAATCAAGCTGCCAGGCTGCCGGCAGCAGGGTGTCTTTCATCTTATGCGGTGAGGTAATGGTTCCGACGATATCGAGGATGCCGTTCAGTTTATAATGCATGGCATCTTTATAGGTAGAAGCGATGTCTTCATGACATTCACGGCATACGCCACCACCGCCCTCTTCAGAGGGGTCTATAACCATGTCTTTATGGGCTTCATCCTTCTCGTCAACATTCTTTCCCTTATGACAATTTATACAACCGATTTCTCCATGCACAGACTCAACGAAGTCTTTAGCAACACCAAAAGTATCACGACCCCTCACCTGAGGGGCAGAAACGCCTCAGCCCGCAATGGCGGCAGAGCCATTCGCAGATGCAGCTCCGTAACTGTCCATCTCGTCAAGATCGGTATGGCACTTTATACAGGAACTGCTTGGGTCCGTATCCTGGGCGGCAAGACTGCCGACCGGGCCAAAGGTAAAAGCCAGGCCCAGGCAGGCAGCAGCGATGAAGATACCCTGTGTCTTTTTTCTATTCATTCTCGTTGTTACTCCTTTTTGTTTTTAGTACTTAGGGATGCTTTGAAAAGATAGGTTTTCGTATCAGTGATACAGGTCGACGTCATCGCTTGTCAGCTAGCATAACGATATCAACGGCTGTAAGAACATTATCGGTAGAGAAATCTTCCACGGATGTGTTCCCCAATATGCCACTGATATCCTCAAGCAAGCAGAGGAGCGGAAACTTCGAGCCGTCCCACATGGCGAAATACCTTTCCATGGCACCCGCAACTCGTGAGTTTGTTCTGCTCGGTAATTGGAAAAGTGAATGTGTTGCCTACTTTTAAGCGGCTCCTCAAACCAGTAGGACGGGGGAAATCTATTCTAAGTGCAATGGAAGGGTCGAGCGACAGATTCCTGGGCTCAGGAAAGGCTGAGCTGGATTCTCATGTTAATCCTGACCAATAGATAAATTTTTTTTTGAATTTCTGTTCAATTGATTTGATTCAGCCATTGACAAGAGCTTAGTATGAACCAGCTCCGGCTGTGCATCCGGATGATGCCCGGATCGGTCCGAGGTTGGTATCTGCGGGTGGTTTCACGTTCCACTTCGCATTGTATCCATTTCACCTCTCCGGTTCCCCGTTTTCCGGTAAGGTGAGAAGGTTATATAAAAGTATGTACCACAATGTATGAAAATTGCAAAGTGTAAATTATTTTTCTCTGCCACCGTAATCAGTTATCGAATCTGACGAAATGTGCTGTGGATAGTCTCCTGACATTTTTCCGTACTGCTCATGGTCTCACTGACGGTCTATGTGGTGCTGTAATGATAATTCAGACTTTCGGAGAGTACGCCAAGTGGCATCTTCATATCATTCCATTGTTGCTGACGGATTGTTTAGCAGGAGTGGTATCTTTTATGTATACCGAAAATAGCTATACAACCTCTTGGCTGGCCTGGTGATGAAGAACCAATATGCTCATTTGATAGATCTTTTTCATGAGGTGGCATTTGTATGTCTTTTTACGAAACCTCAAAACCAACTGTTATCTCGTGATTTATTGTTACCGAAAGAATAATATTGCTTTTTTAAAAATGATTTTGTATTTGTTGCCTCGAGTAGTTAGGGTAGTCAGTGTTGTTGTGTTGGGCTGCGTATCAATCACCCGGTTGCTCTCCGAAAAAGCGATTACCTATCACCCACCGTGCTTCGCAGGAGGATTAAAATTGCTGTACAGCTGCCTATCCACTCACTTCCTGCCGCGTGTTTTCCTGCCGCTGGCCATTCTGGCTCACCTCATTTTTATAACCGTAGTTCCTGCCTTTGCTTCACCTCCCATGACCGTCCGGGTCGGCTATTTCGAGAACCCACCAAAACTCTTTAATATCGATCAGGGCACCCCTAGAGGCATTTTTCCTGAAATCCTTGAAGAAATAGCCAAAAAAGAAAACTGGCACCTGCAGTGGGTGCCCGGCAGCTGGCGGGAGGGGTTGGCCCGGCTCGAATCAGGTGAAATCGATATAATGCCCGATGTGGCCTACTCGCTCAGACGGGCCGAGAAGTATACATTTTCAGTCGAACCTGTACTTATCAACTGGGCAGTTCTGTACACCCGAAACGGAGTCCATGTTCAATCCCTGCTTGATCTGGATGGGAAAAAAGTGGCTGTTATGCGGGGGAGCATCCACACCGACGGTCCGGAAGGGATAAGAAACCAGGTTAAGAGATTCAACCTCTCCTGTGCATTCATTGAATTTGATAACTATGAAGAAGTTTTTCTTGCTCTGCAAAACAGTATCGCCGATGTCGGCGTGGTTAACAGGCTGTACGGGGAGACATCCCAGGAGTTATTTGATGTTCGGCCGACAACGGTGGTGTTCAACCCCAGGCATCTGAAATTTGCCTTCCCTCCGAACGGGGATCATACGCCCTATCTGAAAAAGTCAATCGACAGCCACCTGAGAAACGCCTCACTTGCACCGGACTCAAGGATAAACCGGATAATCAGATCATATCTGCAGGGGGAGTCGCTGGAGGATAACGGGAATGACGGTAAAAAGAACATACATCTGACTTCTGAGGAAAAAGAGTGGATCCGTTTACACCCCCAAATACGGGTGGGTGTGGATCCGGAGTTCGCTCCCTTTGAATTTATCGATAAAAACGATCGCTACAGCGGTTTTGCCTCCGACTATATCGCCATTCTCAGCCGGCGCCTGGGCCTTAACCTTGAAATTGTCAGGAATCCATCATGGAAAGAGGTTATGTCCATGGTGGAAAAAAAGGAAATCGACATGCTCCCTGCGGTGGGCTTTACCGCCGAACGCTCTCGGTTTCTGTCTTTTACAACCCCGTACATCGGTTTTTACCGGATGATTTTTTGCCGGACCGAGGCCCCTTTTATCTC
>CAYWMZ010000386.1:0-3047 GCA_964459485.1 uncultured Desulfocapsa sp.
GAAGCCCTCCCCGAAGGTTTTGATACAGTAATCGGCGAATCTGGTATCAGACTTTCAGGTGGTGAGAGGCAGAGACTTTCCATTGCCCGGGCCATTCTCAAAAATGCCCCGATTCTGGTACTTGATGAGGCCACCTCAGCACTGGATACCGAATCGGAACGCGAAGTCCAAAAGGCCCTTGAAAATCTAATGAAAGACCGAACCACCTTTGTGATTGCCCATCGTCTCTCCACCATCAAAAATGCGGATCGTATTATTGTGATCAAGGGTGGTGAAATTGTAGAGGAAGGGTCCCATGATAGCCTGATTACGCTCAATGGTGAGTATGAAACCCTCTATAACATGCAATACCGGGACTAATGATATTAGTATAAAAAAATATTACCAAGGCGACTGCCACCATGGCGATCAGTAAATTTAAACTTATAAAACAGTGCCTCAGACAACTCCTGGGCCAGGATCCGGAGCAACAAATGTTACTCCAATGGGAAGAAATCTATGGCCCATTTGATCGCACCAACTACGACCAGTACACCTTCCATGATCTCCCTAGTGAATCCGGTTATTACCACGGAGAGGTGATTCGTTGGGTACAGGAATTACCGACACCGCCAACACACAGCCTGCTCGCTGGAGAGACCAGACCGACCGCAGCTCAGCTCAAAAAAGTAATGCCACTTGGTGAGGTGACCACAACGGGTGCACTCGACGTTGACATCCCCTGGAACTTCGAAGAGGCTGCCCCTCAGATGGGATCTTTTGATCTTATTATCAGCCAGGCAATCCTTGAACACCTTCTGGATCCGTACGGACATATGCTCTCTTTATATGAGCTCCTGACACCTGGTGGATATCTTCTGATCCATACGGTAACACCAGGCTTTATATACCACCGGTATCCCATTGATGCCTATCGTTTTTTCCCTGACTTTTTTGAAACTGTAGCTCGAAACAAGAATCTCCTGATACACAGGAAAAGAATAAACGACAACCATATTTTCTATATGCTGCAACAACAATCAAGACCATCAGGAACCTGAGCATTACTACACTGCTACCCTCTCCTATGAAAACTCTTAGCCAAAAAGTTACCGCAGCAGCATCGCCACTTCTCGTTCTTTTTGCCTTTGGCCTCCCCCTTTCAACCTCTGCCGGTTCCATCCTCGCGATCCTTTTGATCCTTGCGGGACTATTCTCTATAAACAGACAGCAAGAATTTGCGAAAGCCATTCGCAATCCTGTAGTTATCGCAGTACTGCTCTATATTGGACTACATATCATTGGTCTGCTTTGGACAAAAGATATGACATGGGGTCTGGAAATCACCAAGAAACAGTGGAAGCTTTTGTTACTTCCACTACTTATGACCATAGTAAGAAGAGAACATTGCAAATACTATCTGGCAGCATTTGTCTCAGCCATATTCCTGAAGGCCTGCAAGGCCTATCTGGTTTGGCTAGGCATCATCACCCTGCCCCCTGCTTCCATATTCACAACCCTTGGTACCACCCATGTGATGTATAACCCCATGCTGGCCCTGTCCTGCTATATCGTCCTGCAACATATTCTCTTTGGCCGCAAGCCCTCCAATATCACAAGATACCTGCAAATCGCACTGTTCCTCTTTCTATCCTGCAACATGTTTATTACCGTGGGCCGAACCGGACAGGTTGCTTTTTTTGTCCTTCTACTGGTGATCCTCTTTCAATACTTCTATAAACGCTCCAAACTAAAGCTGCTGATCGGTCTTGCCCTGCTACCGGTTTTGGTAACTGCAACCTACTACTGTTCTTCAACCTTCAGATCCCGAATCGACCTTGCCATAACTGAGACCCAAAATTACCAGGCCCATGAGATCACCTCTGTTGGGCTTCGGATCTGGTTTTTAAAAAATAGTACTCAGCTTGTATCGGAGAATTGGAAGACAGGTGTCGGCACCGGGGATTTCCCCATGGAGTACGCCAAGGTAAATAAGCTCAATTCCCCCACCCTGCCCAATACCGACAATCCGCACAACCAGTATCTATTAATACTCTCTCAGTTTGGTATTGCCGGTCTCTTCAGTCTCTTAGCTATATTTGGCAGTCAACTTTTTATGGCCTGTCGAAAAAAAGATACCCTCTCCCCTCTCCGACAGGCATTTCCAATCTTTTTCCTGGTTATTATGCTTGCCGAATCCTATCTACAAATTTATGACACCGGATTTCTGTTTTCACTATTCAGTGCCTTTTTATATAAGGATTACTCCTAAGGGGAGAAAAAATGATAAAATATCATCAGGAATCCATCTCCTTTCAGGACTTGCAAGAGAACAACATAGATCGTCTCCAGTTGCAGATGATCCCAGTTAAAACGAAGATACTTGAGATCGGTTGTGCCACCGGTTCCCTATCGGAATATCTTATCAAGGAAAAGGGCTGTACTGTTGTAGGCATTGAGCCATCCCGGGAACAGGCCGAAATCGCAATAAAACGAGGACTCACAGTAAAGATCGGCTCCATTGACGACATCCGGATTCAAGCTGAGCTTGACCGGGAGGTGGGCGATCAGGGCCCTTTTGATGTGCTCTTTATGTCCCAGGTCATTGAACATATTGCAAACCCTGAGGAGCTTCTGCTGCGAGCAAAAGACTGGCTGTCCCCTTCAGGCGTACTGATAATATCAACCTGCAATATCGCCCACTGGAAATGTCGTTTTCGCCTCCTTGGTGGAACGTGGCACTACCAGGACTATGGGATCTTTGACCGAACCCACCTCAGATTTTTCACAATTAAGAGTTTTAGAGAGATGCTGACCGGGTGTGGCTTTGAAACCAGTGATTTTGCCTTTACCTTTGAGGATATCTGCCCATTTAAACTCCTCTTTGATACCCGGATCATTGCCCCATCGGATCTTCTAAGACTCATCCCCTTTGCCGGAAAGAGTTTACGAAAACGGTATACAAATCTCACAAAGAATTTCATCGCCACCCAGTTCGTATTTCAGGCCAGGATCAAATCCATAAGTACGCTATGAACCTCTTTCGCAAAAAGAAATCATTCTTCACC
>CAYWMZ010000387.1:0-3046 GCA_964459485.1 uncultured Desulfocapsa sp.
CCTGAGCGGAGAAGCGTTTGGATTCGTAACGCTCCATGGTAAAGGCCTTGACCACTGGAGCACCGGTAATGGATTCATGCATTATATTGGATACTTCAGCAGTCTGTTCCTGCATTCTGGTACTGATACGGCGAAAGGCTCTGCCGAATTTGGTAATGGGTATAGCAGCGGCGGGAAGAAAAATCAGAGAGAGCAGGGCCAGTTTCCAGTTCATTGAGAAAATTACAGCGAGAAGGATAATGACTTGCAAGAAATCGCGCAGCATCCCCACAACCACTGTCGAGATGGCACCCTGCATAAAATTGATATCAGAGATAACCCTGGAGATGAGTTCTCCTGTGGGGGTCTTGTGGAAAAAAGAAAGGGGTTGCTGGTGGATATGGTCAAAGACCCTGATCCTCATTTCCCGAATAACAGTTTGGCCAATTTTTTCCAAAAGAAAGAAATTCAGGCCATAAAAGAAACCTTTAACCGCAAACAAGACGACAAGGGCAAAGGGGAGTAAGGCGAGGAAGTAGGCACTCTTCTCAAAAAAGATCTTGTCCAGCAGAGGTTTTACCATGTAGGCCTGAGCACCGCTCAGTCCGGCAACGATCAAGGCGGCAAACATGGCCACCATAAACAGGTATTTATGGGGACGGATAAGCTGGTAAAGACGGCTAAATACAATTTTATTCGACATATATCAATACATTATAAAGGCGACGCAACAATTTTCTTCGAGTTGCCGGGATATTTGAAAAAACACTGGCTTTAGTATAGTCAATGGCAGGAAAAAAAACATACATTAGTGTGGGATTTCGGGAGAAAATGGAGCTCTTTTTCTGGGAGTTATTCTTCTTGAGAATGGGTATTGTGCATCAAATTTTCAATATGTTGGCAAGTGATTGCACTGCCGCCTCGTTTGCCTTCGATGTAGCGGTTGGCATTTTCCCGAATAATTTCTTTTTGTACCGGATTCTTCAGTAAATCAATGAGGAGTTGCAGAACTTCTTTGGTATTGCAACCCTTCCTGACGAGATCTGAGCTGAAGACCTCATCTCCTACCCACAAAAAATCTGTTATCCAGGGGCCAGTTATGGCAATTGTCCCGTTCATAAACGATTCTATAAAATTCTGCCCGCCAAGGGGGGCTAGGCTCCCTCCTATAAAGGCTGCGTCTGCATCTTGGTAGGCATTGATAAGCTCACCGAAAGTATCACAGAGACGAACAGAAGATATCACTGGTGACGGGTCACTTCTAAGGCTGAAGGGAATGCCCTGCTTCAAAAGATGTTTCTGCCAGTGGCGCACCCTTTGTAAGTGGCGGGGAAAGATGTCAATCTGGATATCTGGAAATACCCGTAAGACTCCAGTTATGAGCTGAATCACCTCAGCTTCTTCTTGTTTGCGAATGGAGGCAAGGATAAGTCTCTTGGGGCCGGTGCTGGAAGTTTTTGAAATCTGGCATTTAGGGATACGATCAAATTTGATATTTGGTACCTGGTGACACTCCTCTACTTCAAAGAGTCTCTTGAGCCGGGACGTATCTCCAACGGATATGGCAAGTATCCGTTGAGGCTTTACTATCCTCCACAGAGAAGGAATTCTGTTGTAGCCCTTAAAACTCTTCTCTGTCATCCTACCATTCACAATAATAATCTGTTTCTGTTGTCGTTTGATTTCGGCCATAAGGGCGGGCCATATCTCAAGTTCAATAAGGACCAAAAGCTCAGGATCTGCAACGGCCACGGCCTTCTTGACAAGGGATGGACTATCAAAAACCATGTAACTGAGGGTGACCCGGTGCCCGTGGCTGTGTGGATTCTGTTCCAGAACCTCCCTGCCCTGGGAGGTATTGCTTGTGATCAGGATATCAAATGTTTGGTCTTTTGAAAAATTGGCCAGCAGCTCTCTTGCAATATAGGCCTCTCCCACAGAGGCGGCATGGATCCAGATATCCACCTTTGCAAAGGGGATCTCTTTTGCGCAACGCTCTGACCATCCTTCTCTCAGGCGCGGGGCCAATCGGAGGAGGGGCAGGATGCAAATCCAGAGGAGCCTGTAGACCACAAAGAGGAGGCGGATGGCAAGTGGGGCTTTCATTAGGGGCTTACAGGTACTCTTTGATTTTGGAGAGGAGGGAAGGGTAGCTGATCTCAAGCATCCTGGCTGCCATACTTTTGTTGCCATTACTGGCATCCAGTGCCCTGCTGATAAGTTGTTTCTCTATGATTTTCTTGGCCTGTTTCAGGGAGAAGGTTCCCAGCATTTCGATGATTTTTTCCTCACAGGGGGATGTGGACTGAGCACCGCTGATATCAGCAGAATGGATCTGCCGGCCATCGGCAACGATTACCGCTCGTTCCAGGCAGTTTTTGAGCTCTCTGATATTTCCCTTCCACTCACGGTGCAGCAGTATTCCCATGGCTTTGGGGGAGATTCCTTCTATATCAAGCCCCATTTTGGTGTTGAGCATACTTAGAAAATGGCCGCAGAGATGTGGAATATCTTCCTTCCTTTCTCGCAGAGGGGGAAGAGAAAGGGTGAGTACATTGAGGCGGTAGAAGAGATCCTCACGGAACTGGCCTTCAGCCACCTCCTGTTCAATATCTTTTGCCGTAGCGGTGATGACACGAACATTGGTCTTATGGCTTTTAACACTGCCAACGGGGCGTATCTCCTGTTCCTGAAGGACCCGGAGGAGTTTTACCTGAAGGCCAAGGGGCAGTTCTCCTATCTCATCTAAAAAGAGGGTGCCCCCTTCCGCCTCCTCAAAGAGTCCCTTGCGATTACTGTCGGCACCTGTGAAGGCCCCTTTGACGTAGCCGAAGAATTCGCTTTCTAGTAGGTTTTCCGGGATGGAGCCGCAGTTGACCGCTACAAAAGGTTTTTCTTTGCGTTGCGAATGGTGATGAATCCCCTTGGCGATAAGCTCTTTTCCTGTACCCGATTCGCCGGTGATAAGAACGGTGGTATCATACCCGGCAACCTTGCGGGTGAGGTGCAGCAGGGAGCGCATCTTTTCGGAATGAGCGACGATATCCTCAAAGTCACCATTACCCTG
>CAYWMZ010000388.1:0-3039 GCA_964459485.1 uncultured Desulfocapsa sp.
GAGGACGCATTGGTAGCTTATACCGAGGCAAATGAAGCTTGAGCGGACTATGGCCTAGTGATTATGGATCTAACCATTCCAGGTGGTATGGGTGGTGAGGAGGCAGTGAAGGGGATTCTTCAGATTAACCCTGATGCCAAGGTCGTCGTTTCAAGCGGTTACTCCACTAACCCGATTATGGCCAACTATGGCGACTATGGTTTCTGCGAGGCGATTGTCAAACCCTATCAGTATAAAGAGTTGGTTTCCATAGTTTCCAGGGTTCTGTCTCGAATTTAGATTGCGTTCCTTTTCCTCTGCATCGCTACGGTTTGTATCTTTTAGAAAAACTTTATAGGGTCGGATGAATACTGTTTTTTTATTCCAGGAGAGTCGCACTCGTCATCAATATACGCATTATCTTCGACTCTCATCCCTTAAAACGCCAGAAATCTGGATGGAGCATGGCAAGAAAGGGGATCAGTTCCAGGCGGCCCACAATCATATTGACGATAAAGATCCCTTTGGTAAGTACCGAGAGGCCGCCAAAACTTGCCATAGGACCGATTTCTCCGTATCCAGGGCCAATATTGCCAATGGTGGCCGCTGTTCCCACAATTCCTATGGCCGCATTTCCCTCAATGATGGTTACCAGAAGGGCGGAACCTGTCATCAACCCAAGGTAGAAGAGGAGGAAGGCCACAATCTGCCGCTGAGTCTCGGCTGGCACAGATTTGTGGTCGATTTTGATGGGAAGCACCGCTGCGGGATGGATAATCTGAGTTATTTCACGTTTCAGGTACTTTAGGACAAACAGGACCCGTATCCCCTTTACCCCGCCTCCGGCCGAACCGGCACATCCCCCAACCAGCATCATGGTAAAGAGGATGGTCTGGGCGGTGACACTCCACAGGGCAAAGTCGGCCGATGAGAATCCGGTGGTGGTGAGGATAGAGATCACCTGAAAGAGGCTGTCACGCACGGTATCGAGCGGAGAAAGTTTTGTATTAAAGAGCAGAGAGATACAGAGCAGAAGTGAGGTGGTGAGAAATAGGGTGGAGTAAAATCGGAATTCTTCATTTTTTAAAAGTGGCCTGACTTTACCCTGGATAAAGAGACGGTATTGCAGCACAAAGTTACTGCCCGCCAGAAACATAAAGCAGGTGACAATCCAGGTGACTGCGGAGTTGTTATATCCCATGATAGAGAGGGGGTTTGGTGAAAATCCTCCTGCTGCCATGGTGGAAAGTGCATTGCAAACGGCATCGAAGATGGGCATACCGGCCCCGAATAAAAAAACTATTTCCATCAGGGTCAGGAGTATATACACCAGCCACAGGGCCTTTGCAGTGTGAGCAATGCGCGGGGTCACCTTCTCCTCTGTGGGGCCGGGGGCCTCGGCAAAAAATATCTGGCGTCCTGCCACCGCAAATTGAGGCAGGATGGCAACAAAGAGGACAATGATCCCCATACCCCCAAGCCACTGGCTGAGGCTGCGCCAGAAAAAGAAGTCTTTGGGATAGAGGCTGAAATCCACAAGAATGGTGGCCCCGGTGGTGGTGATCCCGGAAACGGATTCAAAATAGGCATCCAAGGGAGAGAGTCCGTAGAACAGGTAGGGGATAGCACCCATGGCGGCGGTCACCACCCAGGCGAGGGAGACGATGAGCAGCCCTTCGTTTCGTTTGAGATCGTCAAAATTCTTGGAGAACCCTCCGTATTTCCGAAAGAGCAGTCCCGTAGCGATGGATATCGCCGCTGCGGTGACAAAGGGCACGATGGAGTTATACTCCTTCTCGATCAAGGCCACCACAATGGGGGAGAGGAGGATGGTGCCAAAGGCGACCAGAATGAGTCCCAGGGCATTAAATATGTTATGGCGTTTCATTTGGAGAATAGAGTCTTTACGGTTTCGGCATCTTCTGCCATGGTGAAAATTTTGAGCTGGTCTCCAGCCTGAAGGAAAGATTTGCCGTCGGGGATCAGAAGGTTGCGGCCCCGTTTGATCACTCCAATGATGGCCTGAACCTCAAATTTGAGATCAATGACCCGTGTTTTGGGAAAATCATCGGGGAGGGTTAGACGGAGGACTTCGCCCTGACCACCTTCAACCAGGGCCAGGATATCAACGTTTCTGGCCTGGACACGGTTTAATAACTCCTTTAGGGCAGAGTCCCGTGGCGAGACGGTGACATCTATACCCACCCGCTCAAAGAGTTGCCCCGTTCGGATGTTGTTGACCCGGGTTATGATGCGCCGCTCCGGTTTTAGTTGCTTCACAAGGAGTGAACAGAGGAGGTTCTTTTCATCGTTATTGGTGATACAGACAACGACATCGGCATCATCCACACCTTCCTCTTCCAGGAGTTCCAGATCTGTTCCATCTCCGTGGAGGATAAGGGAGTTCTTCAGGTTGTCCGCTAGAAATTCACAACGGGCCTGGTCATGTTCAATGATCTTGACCCGTACCCCGGTTGCTTCCAGTTTCTGGGCCAGCATAAAACCCACACTGCCGCCGCCGATGAGAACCGCTGTTTTTACTCGTTCATTAGCCTGAAAGATCTTTGCGGCCAGGCCATCCAGAGCTACACCAAGCCCCATGAAGATCACCTTGTCATCTTCAAGGATACGGGTGGAACCGTTGGGGATAAAGAGATTCTGTTCTCGGGTGATTCCTGCGATAAGCACATTCTTGGGAAAGGAGCAGTCCATAATGCGGCAGTTTTGCAGGGGAGAGCCCGCCTTGATGCGGTATTCAAAGAGTTTGGCACGGCCCTCTGCAAAGTATTCAACATCAATGGCATCGGGGACAGAAATAATACGAAAGATATCCTGGGTGAGGAGTTGTTCCGGCCAGATAATGGTATCGATATCGTATCTGGTGAGGTAGCGATCCTGCTTGGGAGAGGCCAGATTTTTGTAGAGTTCCATGGTACGGATAAAGCAGATGGTCTCAATATCGACAATCTTTTTCACCGTCCAGCAGGCCACAATATTGGCTTCATCCAGGGTGGAGCAGGCTATAAATAACTCACACTGTTTGATGTTTGCCTGTTGCAG
>CAYWMZ010000389.1:0-3032 GCA_964459485.1 uncultured Desulfocapsa sp.
GTTTCTTAAGAGATCCCCGCCCCGGAGCACAGTGCCCCGTTCCAAAAAGAGTCCTGCCTCCTCACCACTATCGAGCGTGACTCGCTGCCTGCTGCGATTGCGTTTATGCCAGGGCAGGGTGAGGCTGGTGGCGGGGCTTGCTCCGTGATGTTTTTCGATTTTCTCTGTGAGTTCCAGCATATCAGAACAGGAAGTAACGTTGGGCCATGGGCAGTATTGCAGCCGGTTCACAGCTGAGGAGTTCTCCATCCGCCCGAACTTCATAGGTCTGGGAGTCCACCTCTATCTCAGGCTGATAGTCGTTTAAGATCATATCACTCTTGTGGACGTTGCGGCAGTTTTTGGCAACGCCGATGAGGCTTTTCAGACCCAGAGATTCTGCAATACCATCTTCCTTTGCAGCAGTGCAGAGAAAACTCATGGAGGTTGCCTGCTGGGCGCTCCCCAATGCCCCGAACATGGGCCGATAGTGTACCGGCTGGGGGGAGGGGATGGAGGCGTTGGGATCTCCCATGGGGGCAGCGGAGATCATGCCGCCCTTAATGATCAGGCTGGGTTTGACCCCAAACAGTGCTGGCTTCCACATTACCAGATCGGCGAGTTTTCCCGTTTCCACTGATCCCACCTCATGGCTGATACCATGCGCAATGGCCGGGTTGATGGTGTATTTGGCGATATAGCGTCTGGCGCGGAGGTTGTCGTTCTGAGCGGGATCGCCCTTAAGGCTGCCCCGCTGCACCTTCATCTTATGGGCCGTCTGCCAGGTGCGGATAATTACCTCACCCACCCGGCCCATGGCCTGGGAGTCGGAGGCGATCATGGAAAATGCCCCAAGATCATGGAGGATATCTTCTGCTGCTATGGTCTCCCGGCGGATTCGGGACTCGGCAAAGGCCACATCCTCTGCAATCTTGGGATCGAGATGGTGGCACACCATGAGCATGTCCAGATGTTCATCCACGGTGTTGATGGTGTAGGGTCTGGTAGGGTTGGTGGAGGAGGGCAATACATTGGAAAGTCCACAGGCCCGAATAATATCCGGGGCATGGCCGCCGCCCGCACCTTCTGTATGGTAGGTGTGGATAGTTCGATCTTTAAAGGCGGCCATGGTCTGCTCCACAAAGCCGGATTCGTTTAAGGTATCGGTGTGGATGGCCACCTGCACATCCATCCGTTCAGCCACGGTGAGGCAGTTGTCGATGGAGGCGGGAGTGGTGCCCCAGTCCTCATGGAGTTTTAGGCCCATGGCCCCTGCCCGGAGTTGTTCTTCAAGGGAGTGGGGCAGGCTGCTGTTGCCCTTACCGAGGAAACCCAGATTCATGGGTAGACTGTCAGCCGCCTGGAGCATACGGTGAATATTCCAAGGGCCGGGAGTACAGGTGGTGGCGTTGGTGCCGGTGGCAGGGCCTGTTCCGCCGCCAAGCATAGTGGTGATACCGCTCATCAGGGCCTCTTCTATCTGCTGGGGGCAGATAAAGTGGATATGGGCATCGATGCCGCCTGCGGTGATAATGGAGCCCTCCCCTGCAATGGCTTCGGTACCGGGGCCGATGATGATATCTACCCCCGGCTGTACATCTGGATTACCCGCCTTGCCTATCCCCATGATCCTGCCGTTTTTGATACCGATATCGGCCTTGATAATGCCCCAGTGGTCAAGGATCAGGGCGTTGGTGATCACAAGATCTGCCACCGCCTCTCCCGTCTGCTGGCTCTGGCCCATGCCGTCCCGGATCACCTTACCGCCGCCAAACTTGACCTCATCGCCGTAGCGGGTTCTATCCTCTTCAACCTCTATCCAGAGTTCGGTGTCGGCCAGACGCACCCTGTCGCCCACGGTGGGGCCAAACATTTCCGCATACGCTCTGCGATCTATCATGGTCATTTTGTCACCTCACCATCCAAAGGCCCCATCACGGCGCCGTTAAAGCCAAAGACCCTGCGTTCTCCTGCGTAGGCCACCAGGTCCACCTTCCTTTTCTGGCCCGGTTCAAAACGCACTGCGGTACCCGCTGCAATGTTGAGGCGAAAGCCACGGCTCTGATCCCGCTCAAAGAGCAGGGCCGCATTGGTCTCAAAGAAGTGGTAGTGGGAGCCTACCTGGATGGGTCGGTCGCCGCTGTTGGCAACCTCTATGGATCTGGTTTCCCGGCCTGCGTTGATCTCGATTTCTCCCGGCGCAGTAATAATTTCTCCTGGTATCATGAGGTACCTCCAACGATCGGGTTATGAACGGTGACCAGTTTGGTGCCGTCCGGAAAGGTGGCCTCCACCTGCACATTGTCCACCATCTCGGCGATCCCCTCCATCACATCATCCACTCCAAGGAGGGTACGGCCATAGTCCATGAGATCGGCCACAGATCTGCCGTCGCGAGCACCCTCTAAGATTGCGGCACTTATGTAGGCCACTGCTTCCGGGTAGTTGAGCTTGAGTCCTCTATCCTTGCGCCGTTCTGCCAAAAGCCCTGCGGTGAAGAGCATGAGCTTGTCTTTTTCTCGTGGTGTTAGTTCCATGGTACGGTGATCCTTGTGTGGTTTTTGTTTTCAGGTAGCCCAGATGCGTGGGACACATGGGGGCCTGTTTACAACGTGGGGGCGGAGCAGACGCCATATTTCAGCAAAGAGTCCCTGGGCAGCAAATGTTTCGTGGCCAAGATACCTAATCACCAGCAGCTCCCCCCGCAACAGACTACAGCCCAGCAGACCGTCATCTTCCTGAATCTTGCAGCGACGTATCGTATCCAACATCTCTTCACTGGCATTACTCACCATAAAGCTGGCACTCACCGGATAGTTGCGAAGCCCTGTAACCCGCTCAAGATCAGACTCACTGCCAATTCGCAGTCGATCCAGAAAGAGCGGTTTTCCAGCACGGTGGATACTGAGTCTACTCTGGAACTGGCCAGCTATAAACCGATCACCATTCACCGGAAGTCCAAGACACAGAATCTCCCAGCCCATAAACCTGGCTCCGTCTTCAAGCTCGATGCGGGTGTGAAGACGGGCCTTGGCACCTGGAAAAAAAATGGC
>CAYWMZ010000390.1:0-3028 GCA_964459485.1 uncultured Desulfocapsa sp.
GCTACGGCCAGAGCGAGGGACTGGACTGGTCTCTTGGTGATATTCGTGCCGAAGGCGGGATGACCCATTTTAAGGTACACCGTCAAGGGAAGGACTGGGCCGAGCTGACTATTCGTCTTCCGGGAAGCCATAACTGCCTCAACGGACTGGCGGTGAGTGCTGTCCTGCACCGTATAGGACTTCCCATTGAACACATCCAACTGGGATTACGTCTATTTGGCGGAATAAAACGCCGCCAGGAGGTGCGAGGTATTGTCCATAATATTACAGTTATTGATGATTTTGCGCACCACCCCACAGCAGTACGCCTCACCCTTGATGGCCTGCAAAAGGCCTATCCTAAGCAACGTCTGATCACCCTCTTTGAGCCCCGAACCAACTCATCGAGAAGGGCCATTTTTCAGCAGGATTATGTGGACTGTTTTGACAACTCTGCCATAAGCTTTATCCGGGAGCCCATCCCCTTGGATGGTGTTGCTAAAAGTGACCTGTTCTCATCTGCGCAACTGGCCAAAGACCTGCAAAAGCGTGGTCTCCTGGCAGAATCTTGTCCCGATACCGATACAATTCTAAAGAAACTGGCACCCCTTCTGCGCCAGGGTGATGTGGTGGCCATACTCTCCAATGGCGCTTTTGATAACATTCACACCAGGCTCCTGAAAATTTTAGAAGAATCGGCCCCTTCATCGGTGTAACTTCTTGACCATTCACTTCATATACCGTAATATTGAACGGTTATTCATTGCAACTTTACGATATTTTCCCAAAGCACCGGGGCTAAGTTAAAGTCGCTAAGGTTTTAGCTGAAAGTCCGTGTGAGAAAGGGCTCAGATGCTCAGTAAATGGACTTTTTATACCTTGTTGTGGCTAGCCGATTCTGACTCTGCTACGCTGGTTTATTATTTTTTTAAAGAGGACCCACTATGAAACTCGCTGTTCTAAAAGAGACTGAAGAGGGCGAAAACAGGGTTGCTATTATTCCGGATTCCATCAAACGCCTCAGCACGAAAGGCTTTGAGGTGTTGATTGAAGCAGGTGCAGGCTTGCCTTCCGGGCACAGTGACCAAGATTACACGGACAAAGGTGCCACCATCGTGGCCGACACTCAGGAGCTGATCAACCAAAGCGACTGTGTGGTTAAAGTTCGTCCCCCGAGTATGGAAGAGGTCGAAAAATTAAAGGACGACTCCTTCTATATTTCCATCATCCAGTCTACCCTTCGCCACGACATTGTAAGAAAATTCCAAGAGAAGAAGATCACGGCTTTTGGCCTTGATATCATTCCCCGAACCACCCTGGCGCAGTCCATGGATGTCCTCTCCTCCATGAGTACCATCTCCGGATACAAGGCGGTGCTCCTTGCCGCAGACAATATCAATAGATTTTTCCCCATGCTTATGACAGCAGCCGGAACCGTTGCTCCAGCAAAAGTTTTGGTACTTGGAGCAGGCGTTGCGGGACTTATGGCCTGTGCCACCGCTAAGCGTCTTGGTGGCGTGGTTGAGGCCTTTGATGTCCGCCCTGAAGTAAAAGAGCAGGTCAACTCAGTTGGAGCCAAGTTTGTTGAGGTTCCCCTCAAGGAAGATGGTTCAGGTGGCGGCGGATACGCCAAAGAGATGTCCGATGAGTACAAACAGAAACAGGCTGAGCTGATCTCCAAGCATATTGCCAAATCTGATGTGGTCATCCCCACTGCCCTTATTCCCGGCAGAAAAGCGCCCATCCTGATCAGTGAAGAGCAGGTTAAATCCATGAAGCCTGGCTCTGTCATTGTGGATCTTGCCGCCGAGATGGGTGGAAACTGTGCTGTCACCACCCCTGGTGAAAATACGGTTGTCCACGGAGTGCAGATTATTGGTCATGCCAACCTACCCTCCACCATGTCATTTCATGCCTCACAGATGTTTTCCAAAAACGTTGAGAAATTCCTTTTCCACCTCAGTGGCGAAATCGGTTTCAAGATGGATATGGAAGATGAAATCACCAGCGGATCACTGGTCACCAAAGATGGCGAAGTCATTCATGAACTGACCAAGTCACTTATGGCCGGATAAAGGAGAAAAAAAATGGATACAGGAACAATCATCGTCGGCTTGACCATTTTTGTACTGGCCTGCTTTGCCGGGGCTGAACTTATCTCAAAAGTGCCTCAAACCTTGCACACCCCACTGATGTCTGGATCAAATGCCATTTCCGGCATTGCCATTCTGGGGGCCCTTATTGCCACAGGACGGCCGGAAGCCGTGGATGCAGAATCTCTGCTTGGCTTTCTGGCAGTTGTCTTTGCCACCATCAATGTGGTTGGCGGCTATATGGTAACGGACAGAATGCTGCAAATGTTCAAGAAAAAGAAACGCAAGAAAAAAGAATAGTACAACCTGAGAGCTAAGCCATGTCTACTATCAATATTATCGATTTTGTATATCTGATATCAGCTGTACTGTTCATGCTCGGTATCAAGAATCTGAGTTCGCCGGCAACGGCCAAACTTGGTAACAAGCTGTCCATGTTAGGAATGGCGGTGGCCATCGCAGCTACCCTTGCCTCCCCCAACATGTACGGTTTCACCATGATCATCATTGCCATCGCCATCGGTGCTGCAATTGGTGGCTATGCTGCCATCAAGGTGGAGATGACCTCCATGCCCGAGATGGTTGCCCTCTTTAACGGTTGTGGTGGTGCTGCATCTGCACTGGTTGCAATGGCAGAGTTCACCGGTCACACAGGTAATTTTGCAAACTTTACCCTGATTACTCTGCTGCTTTCCATCATCATTGGCGGTCTAACCTTTACCGGTTCCGTCGTCGCCTACACCAAGCTGCAGGGGATTATTTCTACACGCCCCATCACCTACCCCTTTCAGCAGGTTGTGAATGCTGGCATTGTTCTCCTGACCATATTTCTGGCATACACCGTATTCCTGGATCCGACAAATATTTTTGCATTCTATCTGATTATCGCTCTGTCGCTTGGTCTCGGTGTCCTTTCCGTTATCCCCATCGGTGGCGCAGATATGCCAGTGATTGTA
>CAYWMZ010000391.1:0-3024 GCA_964459485.1 uncultured Desulfocapsa sp.
GTCTTTATTCCCACTGTATCTCCATTTTTTGCTTGGGGATACCGCTGGCTATACATAATAAAAAGGGGTCAAGTCTTGAAATATGACATTAGTAACGAGTATTATTTAGTTCCATATTCTGAAAATGAATTTTATTATACTCGGCATTGCAGTTGATCTGATGGTATGAAAAAAAACTGATATTTCAAGACCTGACCCTATCGTGCTGTGATTTATCTTATTGGTGGTAAATTCAACTTTGGCTTACCCACTTGAAACAGCGAGGAGCCAAAATCTTTAAGCCATTTGTTGCGAAACCCTTTAATAGAGTAACACTGTAACTCCCCTAGTTACTTTCATCAAGTGAGCAAAACTTCAGCTACACGATAGGTTCTTAATATGTCTAGTCATGCTTTTTTAACAAATTGTGATTTCAATTTCATTGCACCGATCCCCTTAATTTTACAGTCGATATCATGATCACCATCGACCAAGCGGATATTTTTAACTTTAGTACCAACCTTGACCACCAATGATGTTCCTTTCACCTTGAGGTTCTTGAGTACTGTAACAGTGTCGCCATCTTTAAGCGGGTTTCCGTTGGCATCTTTAATAACAGGCTCATCATCGGTTCCTGCATCTATCGCATCCTTTGACCACTCATGCCCACATTCAGGGCAAACATACATAATTCCATCTTCGTAAGTATATTTTGAATCACATTTTGAACAATTAGGTAAATCACTCATGTATATATCCTATTTTTAGTTCTGATTACCACTAATCCTCAGCTTAGCCACTTTTGGGAAGGAGCTGTTTCGTGTCCATTATTTGGGCATCTGCGGCCTGGACGGCCGTAGCAGAGCCCCCACGGATGGGTTTATGGCGTCCCATATAATGGACACGGAATAGCTCCGGTTTAGCAAAGTTGAGTTTCGATGATAATCAGATTTTTAGTTGTGTGCTGTTACTGCCAAAGATGTACTCTCATTCCACTAGTGCCCGGTTGCAATCCACTGATATCCCAAAGTATTTTTTAGGGACTATCCGTTTGTTGTTTTGGTAATAACGGATTAAGCAGATCCCATATATTGTGTTTTTCAAATAAGTTAATCTGCAATAATCGCTGTATTTGAGTAATGGTTTTTCCTGATTTTGCTGAAAACTTCATATGGCAAAGCACAAGCATTGTTATAGGGGCTATCCAAATCTGTGTCATTACGGCATTTCTACTGGTTTCATAAAAAGTTTTAATTTTCAAATTCTGCTTGAGCCATTTGAAGGCAAATTCGATTTGCCAGCGATCTTTGTAGAGGTCAGCAAATGTCTTGGCGGCAAGATTGAAGTTGTTGGTAAGAAAAAAATTGGAGAATTGCCTACTTCGGCTTTGTCCCTTGGGGGCGCAAAAGTGGATGGCCTATAAGGCAAATATCAAAGAATGTTGCTAATAGTTGCTAAAACATCCAACTTTTCATCATTAAACAAAAAAAGCCGAACACCATGTAAGTGTTCGGCTTTAGGACTGAAAAAATGGTCGGGACAGGAGGATTCGAACCTCCGACTTCCTGCTCCCAAGGCAGGCGCGCTACCAGGCTGCGCTATGCCCCGACACTTAAACAAGGAAAAAAGCCCGATCTGTAAAAGATCGGGCTTGGTATTTTTGGCTCCTCGAGCAAGACTCGAACTTGCGACAAGGTGGTTAACAGCCACCTGCTCTACCAACTGAGCTATCGAGGATTAATCAATCACAGGACCGTTGATAGCAAGTATCCTGTGGCGCAGGAATATATACGACCATGGCGGGGCTGTCAATATCTTTTTCCCTATTATGCGCCGGAAAAAAGGCTTCCGGGCGTCATTGTTCACACCATTACCCAAAGCCCTTTGCCCAAACTGGGCCAACATCCCGCAGGATGCTATCTGAGAGGTGGGAATTTAGCCATAATTGTGGCTACAGCCGTATCCATCTCACTGTTTGCTTTGGTGGGATCCGTGCCTGTCTTAAGACGATCTGTGCCAATACTCCGCCAGATCAACTTATGCTGTACAGGATCGAGGATATCAATGATCAGGGTTCCTTCCTCGTACTCTGTGGCAGTAGTAGTCCGCATTCCTCCGCTCCAATAGGGATCGCGGGCCAAGGTCCCATACCCATATGGGCTGTAAAAATGATTAATGGTATCTATGCGTAATTTTTTATTGATAGTTCCAAGCCAGCTTACCATAAAATCTGCGGCATCCGGCTCAACCTTTGTATAGCCCTTTGCCGCGAGGGTTTTCTCCACAGCCGCCCTGACCCTTGCGACCACAATATCATTATTGATTCTGGCATCACTACTGGGAGCATTGCCATTATCAAGCCAGGAGTACGTTCTAAACTTAGTAAAATCATAGGCTGGATTATAATCGGTGCTCACCCGCAGGCTGGCACATGCGCCACAAAATACGAGTAGGGCAACAATGGTTCCAAGGCGTGATAGTAGTTTCATAACGAGTCCTCTTGTTGAATGACTAAGCTCTAGTGTAGGCAACCTTGCAAAATTCAAACATTATATATTAATTTAGCAATCCCCAAAAGATTGTACAATCTTTTCTTGCTATTCCCCATCCTTCCTATGGATAGCAAAGGGGGCCCAGCTCTGACACACTGGCATCACTTCAAGACGATTCACGTTAACATGAGGTGGGCGATCAGCCAGCCAGTAGACGATCTCTGCGATATCCTGAGGGGTCAGGGGATCAGTGCCTTGATAGACACCATCTGCCTTTTTCGTATCGCCATGGAAACGCACCACAGAGAATTCAGACTCGGCAAGCCCGGGCTCCACGTTGGATACCCGGATACCGGTGCCGTGGAGATCGGCACGGAGATTATTTGAAAACTGCTCCACAAAGGCCTTGGTGGCCCCGTAGGCGTTACCACCTGGATAGGGCCAGGAACCGGCAACGGAGCCCATATTGATGATGTGCCCACGCCCTAAGGCCACCATCCCCGGCAACACGGCACGGGTCGCATACATCAAGCCCTTGATATTGGTATCCACC